>DAOQAK010000006.1 GCA_035353855.1 Bacteroidales bacterium
TTTAAGTTTTTTACATACCTTTGTTAATATCTATATTTTTACCGAACTATTATTATAACATAAATATTAATAAACTAAAATGAAAAAGATTCTAATAATTTTTTCAATTGTTGCTCTCTCATACTCTAATTATGGGCAGATAGTCTACCATGATTTCAATCCTGATATAGAAATTCAAATAAATCAAATGGAAGGAGATACAACAAAATCCGTATTAATTGATGTTAATAGTGATTCCATTTATGACTTAAAATTTAGTCTTCGTTATTGGTATGATTTTGCTACTCCACAAACTAATTATGCTTTCAGCACATCTGCGCAATCAATTAATGGAATGAAGGAAATAGCATATATCACACCATCAACATATTCATATTGTGACGCATTAGCATTAAATCAACTTGATACTATTTTTAATCAGTCAGATTGGGTAAATAGTGCTTATTTAATGTACACAGACCCTGCAATGTACACTAATTGTAATTCTTTTGGTAGTAATAAATACCTTGCATTCAGATTAGATACTTCTGGCAATATAAATTATGGATGGGTAAAAGCAAGCACTGCTATTTATCCTGGATACGGGCAAAATCATAGTAACGCGATTTTAACAATTAAAGAATTTGCATATAATTCAAATATTGGAGAAGGCTTAATTGCAGGAGATACATTAACAAGTTTAATCTCTTTTATTCATCAAATTAATACGGATGAACAAGATATTATTATTAAACCTAACCCTGTGAATGATTTCATTACAGTAAGTTCATTTAATAATTATTATGACAATTTAAAATTATATAATATGTATGGTCAAGAAATAATTACTTTGAAAAATATTAAAAATTATGCAAAAGTTGATTGTACTAGTTTAATAAGTGGTACATATTATTTGATATTATATAATAATAATAAGTCCATTTCAAAAAAAATAATAATCTGTAAATAAATTAAATAATATATAGCTTATACCTGATTAAAGCAATAGAACACAATTTAAGACGTTATATAATTTATTTTTAGCTGTAACAAAACCCATGATAATTTCGTCTTAAAATTTATGAAAAACACACTACTCCTTTTATCGATTTTTTTATTCCCTTTTGCTGCTAATTCTCAGAATTACTTTCAACAGGATGTAAAATATACTATTCAAGTTAAGCTTGATGATGTAAAACACGAATTGAATGCATTCGAAAATATCGAATACACTAACAATTCGCCAAACACATTAACATTTCTCTACTTTCATCTGTGGCCAAACGGTTATAAAAATGATTCCACTGCAATGGCAAAACAACTTCTGAAAAGTGGTAATACATTTTTCCATTATTCCGACAGTACAAGTAAAGGATACATTGATAGCCTCAATTTCAAAATAGATAATAAAAATATAAAATGGGAATACGACCCACAAAATATCGACATCTGCAAACTCTTGCTAAATGAGCCTTTAAAGCCGGGTCAAACAATTTCTATATCCACTCCTTTTCATGTAAAAATCCCAAGTCATCGTATTTCACGAATGGGACACGATGGGCAGTCCTATCAAATAACACAATGGTTTCCGAAGCCAGCAGTTTATGATATGACCGGATGGAATGAATTTCCATATTTGAATCAAGGTGAATTTTATTCCGAATTTGGAACTTTTGATGTTTACATCACACTACCCGAAAACTACGTAGTTGGCGCTACCGGTGATTTGATTGATAATGAAAAAGAAATTTTGTGGCTCGACAGTATTGCAAAAGCAACAAGTGAAATAAAAACTTACGACAGAAAAGACCTTGCTTTTCCTGCATCATCAGCCAAAAGCAAAACATTGCATTATCACCAGGAAAACGTTCACGACTTTGCCTGGTTTGCTGATAAACGCTATCATGTATTGAAAGGTGAAGTTGAATTACCATATACAAAAAGAAAAGTTACTACATGGGTAATGTTCACTAATCGCAGGGCAAACATTTGGAAAGGCGGAATTGAATATGTTAACGACGCCATTTATTATTATTCAAAATGGATTGGCGAATATCCATACAATCATGCAACTGCTGTTGATGGTGGTTTGTCGGCAGGTGGCGGAATGGAATATCCGAATATTACAGTTATCAGTTCAGGCGAAGATTCAATGGCTCTTGAAATGGTTATCATGCACGAGGTTGGACACAACTGGTTTTACAGCATACTTGGAAGTAATGAAAGAAAATTTCCGTGGATGGATGAAGGAATAAATTCGTTTTACGAATACCGATATCTGCAAAATAAATATCCCGGAAGTACTTTGTTTGTAGGGAAAGCAGATAAGTATATTCACCTCCCTGAACATACTGAACGTGTTGAAAGAAGCATTATATATGAAGTTGCCGCTCACCTGAATAATGATCAGCCTATAGGACTTTCAGCCGAAAAATATTCTTCGATGAATTATAGTGGAATTGTTTATGAAAAATCCGCAGTAGCTATGGCTTTCCTGAAAGACTACCTGGGTGAAGATAAATTTGACAAAGCCATGAAAGAATATTTTTCACAATGGAAGTTCAAGCATCCGCAACCAGATGACCTTAAAAATATTCTTGAAAAATCAACAAGCGAAAACCTTGATTGGTTTTTCAACGACATGATTAATACAAATAAAAAAATTGATTATAAAATTTGCAGTGAAAAATCATCTAAAGATTCGATTACACTGAAAATAAAAAATAAAGGAGAAATCAATTATCCTCTTGAAATTGCCGGATACTCTGATAATACAAAGGTTGCAAATAAATGGTTCGCTGGTTTTGATGGTAAGAAAAAAATAAGTATTCCATTTTCTGATGCAGATATGATTTGTATAAACAGAGAAAATAATTGTCCGGAATACAACAGAAAAAATAATTTTATTCGCACAAAAGGAATTTTAAAAAAATCAAAACCTTTGTGTTTACAACTTTTACCGGGCATTGACGATCCTTTAAAAACACAGCTCAGCATTACACCAATAGTTGGATTTAATTTATATAATGGAGTAATGCCGGGAGTTGCTATATATAATAACCCTATACCATTAAAAAAGTTTTCATATTTCGTTGCTCCGCTTTATGGAACTTTTAATAATACAATAAATGGATATTCAAGAGCAGGATTTACATTGCTTCCTAAATGTGATAAGGTACAGATGATATGGGTAGGTGCATCTTTCTCGCATTTTTCATATGCAAAAGAACCTTTAGAACTTAGTTTCTCGAAATTGGTTCCCGAAATACTGGTAAAATTTAAAAATAAAAATCCTCTAAGTCCAGTTCATTCTGAAATCAGGCTAAGAAGCTTCAATATTTATAAAGATATTGCTGAATGGGGATTCTCAGGAGATGGCAACGTTTTTTATCTGAAAAAAAATAAATATTACTTTGTAAATCAATTTTCATATAACCTTAATAATGTCCGAAAAATAAATCCCTTTTCATTTACTTTTAATGCGGAACAGGGAGAAGAATTTATGAAAGCATCTATTGAAGGGAAGTATAGAATTTCTTATAAAAAACCTTTTAAAGGTCTTGATATTAGGGCTTTTTTCGGAAGTTTTATTTATCATGATGAATCAATCTCAGAAGATTTTAGATATAAAATGGATGGGCTTCAAGGCTATAATGATTATCTGTTCAGTAATTATTATATCGGACGAAGCGAACGCAGTGGTATTTTATCTCAACAATTCAGTGAAGCCGATGGTGCATTTAAAGTTTATACTCCTCTTGGACAAACATGGGATTGGCTTGCGGCAATCAATTTAAAAACTTCTATTCCCGGTAAGATTCCTTTAAAACTTTATTCAGATATAGCCATACTTCCTGATAATAGTTCGGGTAGTATTATAAAAATTCCTTCATTCAATTTATATTATAATGCAGGAGTACAGCTAACAATAATTAAAAATATATTTGAAATATACTTCCCTCTCGTTATGTCAAAAGATATAAAGGAAACAAACGACCTTAACAAACTGAATTACTGGCAAACTATTCGTTATACATTTAGTCTTGAAAAAATTGACCCATTTAAACTGATAAGGGATATTAGATAATTCAAAAACTTAAATTAGTTTTTTTGGCGCCCTTACAGGGCGCCAAAAAAATTCTCGAATAATAGAATAAAAATTATATATTTGAGAATGAAATTTGAAGAGCAACTTGATTCTTTAATGGACATTACAAAACGAAATAAAATATATTTTGCATCCGATTGTCATCTTGGGGTTCCCGACTACAACTCAAGCCTGGAGCGCGAGAAACGTTTTGTTAAGTGGCTCGATTCAATAAAAAATGATGCTAAGGAATTATATCTGCTTGGTGATATTTTCGATTTTTGGTTTGAATATAAAACTGTTATCCCTAAAGGTTATACGCGCTTGCTTGGCAAACTTGCCGAACTGAGCGATGCCGGAATAAAAATTCATTACTTCACCGGAAACCATGATATGTGGATGTTCGGGTATTTACAAAAAGAACTGAATGTTCAGCTTTATAGAAAGCCTATCATCCTTGAAATTGAAGGGAAAAAATTATATATCGCCCATGGTGATGGCTTAGGCCCCGGCGACCATAAATATAAATTCATAAAAAAAGTTTTTGCAAATAAATTTTGTCAATGGCTGTTTGCCCGATTTCATCCTAATTTCGGGATAGGACTTGCAAATTATTTTTCTAAAAAAAGTCGTATCGCTAATGGAATCACCGATGAAATTTTTCTTGGCGAAAATGATGAACGATTAATTCAATTCATCAAGCAAACAGAAAAAGAAAATCATTACGATTTTTATATTTTCGGACATCGCCATCTGCCAATCGATATACTCATAGGGAACTCGCGCTACATCAATCTTGGCGAGTGGGTAAAAAATAATTCATATGCAGTTTGGGAAAACGAAAATGTTTTCCTGAAATATTTCAACGAATAAATTCTGATTAAAAAAATCTATTCTTTTAATATTTTTTTATTGAAGATAACCTTATCTGTCTTCACAGAAATAAAATACATACCTGCCGGAACATCTGAAAAATCAATAGTTCTGCTATATATGCCTGTTGAATTATCTACATCTTCATAAAATATTTTTTGACCAAGCACATTTGAAATCTGCACTTTAATATTATCAGAAGAATTATATTCAAAACCTATATTTAAATAATCTTTTGCAGGAACAGGATAAACAGAAAAATTATTTACGATTATTTCTTCATCAATACCAGCACCGTTTGTAACATATATATCAACAACTGCAGTATCGCTTCCACATTGATTGTATACAATGAAAGTTACAGTATACGTACCTGCAGCAGGATAAATATGAACAGGATTCTGTAACTGCGAAGTGCTGCCATCGCCAAAATTCCACAAATATGTTTCTCCATTTAATGAAAAATCATAGAAGTTTATTGTTAACCCATTGCTGCCATAATTCATATACGCAACCGGGTTTGGAGTAAATGTTATTTGTGCCGAAGTTGTGCTTGCTGCGCTGCATCCATGAATATCAGTTACTGTTACACTATAATATCCCATGCTTGTAACATGAATCATCGAGGTACTTGAGCCACTCGACCATTGATAAACAGAATACTGATCGGCAGTGTAAAGATTAACAGCAATAGAATCACCTTCACAGAAATTGGTTGGCCCGTCAGCAAGAATTACCGGAGGGTCTGGCGATTGATAATTTCCAACGATAATCACATTAGATGTATCGGAACATCCATTCGATAATGCAGCTATGCAATAATACGACCCTGCTGTTGTTACATGAATTGATGAAGTAGCTGCACTATTACTCCATTGATAAGTATTGTAACCAGAAGTTGAAATTAAATTTACATCTATAGGAGCATTATCACAGAATGATACCGGTCCATCGGCTGAGATCACAGGCGGTTCAAATGGCAACACTGTAATAGTTACATTATCTGTATTTACACAACCATTCAAATCGGTACTCGTTACTGAATATACAGTTGTCGAAGTCGGGTTGACCAATGTTGAATCATTATGTTCTCCATTACTCCAGGAATAATAATAGCCTCCTGTTGCAACAAGCTGAATATTTTGATATTTGCAAATTGAAGTAGATTGTCCTGCATCAATATTGGGTAATTGATGAACATTAACAATAATATTATCTGATGCTGAACATCCATTCACTCCTATTGTGGTTACTGTATATGTAGTGGTTGTTTGTGGATTGGCGATGGGGTCAGCAACAATATTTGAATTCAGATTAGTGTTAGGCTGCCAAATATATGAATCGCCACCGCTTGCATGAAGTTGTATTGAAGCACCATTGCATATTGCAACATCAGTACCGGCGCTAATATTAGGACTTTCTTTTACTGTTATAATTACCTTTGCAATGTCAGAACATCCAACACCATTCGAAACAGTAACATAATATGTTGTTGTGCTTTGCGGCGATGCTGTAGGGTTAGCAACTGTAGTACTGCTCAATCCGGCAGCAGGACTCCAGTAGTAATTTGTACCACCTGCCGCTGATAGTGTAATTGCACTTCCATAACAAATTGTTGTGTCATTGCTAACAATTGCAGTTACGTTCTGAACTACATTCACAACAACATCATCCATCGAGGTACAACCATGATTATCTGTAGCTGTTACATAATATGTCGTATTTGTAGTAGGTGTTGCAATAGGATTTGAAATAGTTGACGAACTTAATGTAGATGCTGGCGACCATACAAAACTTTGTCCTCCCGATGCATTTAAATATGCTTCATGTCCATTGCAAATTGTCTGGTCAATTCCTGCATTCACATATTCCGTATTATACAAAGTAATTTTAATATCATCTGTTCCTTTACATCCGTTTGCATCTGTAACAGTAACAATATATGTTATTCCGGATGTTGGAGTTGAAACAGGATTATAAACATTTGTTGCACTTAAAAAAGTTCCCGGCGACCATGCATATGAACCGCCTGCACCTGCTCCACTTGCATTTAAATTAAGATTAAAACCTGAACACATCATTGTATCATTTCCCGCAGATGCAACAGGATTCGGATTTACTGTAACAGTAATGGATGCTGATGTTGTGTTGAAGTTATCATTTGCTACAACTGTATATATTGTAGTTATTGTTGGCGAAATAACAGGATTAGTAATATTTGAAGTAAAACCTGCAGGATTTGAAGTCCATGAGTATGTATATGAACCATTTCCTCCTGTAGCAAAAGCATTCAATTGTGTAGATGCACCATAACATATCGAGTTTGGAGTTGCAGTAAGTGTGCTTATATTTATTGGGACTCCTGAAAGTGTTATATTAACCTGATCAGTGCCGGAACAACCACTTGCCCAGTCTAAAACAGTTAGTGTAAAAGTTGTACTCGAAAATAAATTTGTTGTTGTTGGATTTTGGTTTGTTGCATTTACCAGGCTATCAGCAGGAGTCCATGAATATGAATATGAACCACTGCCACCAGAAGCTGAACCATTAAGAGTAGTATATGTTCCATATGGAATTGAAATATCAACACCAGCATCTGCTATAGGAGGACTACTAATACTTATAGTTGCGTTTCCATTCATATTGTTTACACAGGATGTTGAAGGATTGGTTGCAACAACAGTGTATGTACCAGTTGTAGTTAAATTAGTAAAACACAATGCCGAGCCTGTTCCTGCCAAAGGCGCTCCTGTATTTACTCCATTACATTGTAACTGATAATCTACTCCTACTTGTGAAAGGCTTACACATACCGACAATCCTGTTCCACCTGTACAATATGAACCTCCACCTGAAACGGAATATGCAGTAGGCAAAGAACTTTGAGTTACTGTTGTATTTGCTGTATTCGTGCAACCATTAGCCGGGTTAGTTACAGTAACGGTATATGTTCCAGCAGTATTTACTGTTGGAATAGATGTATTTCCACCTGATACGATTCCCGGACCTGCCCAATTATATGTGACTCCACCGGTAGCAGAACTTGCACTTATTGTCCCTGATGTTACAGCACATGTTAAATTTAATGCAGCGCCCATTGTTACATCAGGTTGAGTGGTATTTGAAGAAACGGTTACAGTTCCTGTTCTGTTACAAGATGCTACTGTCACAGTAACTGTATATGTTCCGGCTGCATTTACTGTTGGTGTTGAAGTACCGTCTCCTGATACTATGCCCGGGCCTGCCCAGCTATATGAAACGCCACCAGTTGTTGATGATGCACTAATTGTCCCGCTAGTTGTTGAACACGTTAATGTTAAAGGCGAACCCATAGTTAAATCAGAACCATCAATTGTTAAAGAATATGTAACTGTTGAAGTTAAGCCTACATTGTTTGTAATAGCAAGCTGAACATTATATGTACCAGGGGCATCATAAATATGAGTAGGATTTGTATCAGCAGAGGTCTGACCATCACCAAAATCCCATGCATAGCTGGTTATAGGCGAAGTACTTGAACTTAAATCAGTGAAACTGGTAGCATTCCCGGCACATGCAGTCGAATATGAAAAATCAGCTGATATACCCAAACAAATCTTCTGAATATTATAACAAGCTCCTGTTGATGCAGCAAAACCCCAATATACTTCAGGATTTCCACTAAAAATATTACTTACGATATCGCCGGTATAGCTAAACATTTGCGTTCCGTCAAACCATACGTTTATTGTTTTGGTTGAAGCTGTCCATTGAAAACGAAAAGTATGATCATTCCCATCTTCTACTTCAGATGGATATCCTGCGGTATTTGTTGTTGAACACGAAACTAACTCATTCGATGTTAAATGAACGATATCGCCGTTTTTGTTCAACGACATGTGATCATAGGCAGGATCATTATCAGCACCATTCTCATAATCATCCATTACAACTCCTATAGAAGGAGTTATCCCATCGAAACCCATACCATCGCCTGTTCCGCCTAAACCACTGCTTACCGATTGAAGTACAAATGACATTCCATCACCACCACAGGGAGGGTTTGTATGATCATCAGCTGTTATACTTCCAAAATTTATATTTAAAATTATATCAAAAGAATTGGTTAAATTTAATTCTTTTGTATTCCACACGGCTCCGGCTTCGCTTGTGTTACTTGTTAATGTATAACAACCCGAGCTAGATGAAACAGCTGCACCAACAATATTAAACTGTCCGTTAGCTTTTCCTAAAAAAACAAAAACTCCTATTAAAGAAATCCATATAGCTTTCCTTAATACATTATCATTTTTTCTTCCCATAAAATATAAAGTATTTATTTATACCGATATTTGATGATATCATTTGAAAAACTTTTTATTAAAAAAACAAGTATGCAAGTTATGAAATTCAACCCTTTATGTCAATAGCAACCATTATTTTATAAAATTTTTAATCAGTCTATTTTTTATGTTTATATAACTTATGAGTTCTTCTATATTTTATTTGATATTATTAAACTAAATAAATAAATTTTATAAACATTTATAAAAAATACAAATATAGCTAAATGGATTAAGATTTCAATTTGCAAAATATTTATCAGTCAAATAAATTTTAACAAATCATGTCATTAATAAAATAAAAAACTCCCCTGAAGGATCAGAGGAGTTTTAATTCTATTTTTAATACGTTAATTTCTTATTATGACAAAGTTTCCATTTTTAACAACTTCGCCTTCGAAAACTATTTTATAAAAATATATCCCTTCGTTTAAACCGGATACATTTATTTTGAATTGCATATTATCAGGTTTTGTTGCGATTATTGATTTTCCTGATGGTTCAAAAATCTCAACATTCACTTTACTGATATCCATTCCATCGAATGAAAAATATAAATCATTATTTACCGGATTAGGAAATACTTTTATATTTTCTGTCATGATGTAATTTTCAATACCAACATTCGGGACAAAATATGTAGCCTCAAAACCCGAAGCAGTAATAGATGTGTTGGAAGTAAAAATAATTCTCATTTTCCCGCTGGGAGAAGTAATATCAGGAGGAATTGTTGTTCCCGAATAAATTCCAAGTGGCACGGAAGGATTATCGATATCAAGTATACGTACTTTATCATTTACAGGTTCAAGGTTGAAGCGATTGAAATGAAGTGTTACCGTTGCAGCATCAGTGGGAACAATGTCCCATTTACAATTTGAATTATTATCATAATTTGTAATTCCGCTACCATCGGTAATAGTATCTGAAAGTGCTGTCAATACTGTTGTTCCAGTGCAATAATCAGGATAGGCTTCCACTTTAGGCAGCACTTTAGATTTCGGGTCAAAAATAATTGATATTGGTTCTTTTGAAAAATAATATGTGTAAGTTTGATTATTCTGGTCGTTCATGACATGCACAATGGTATCAGTAAAATCACTAAAATCGATTTCCCATTCAAGAGGCATTTTGAAAAATGGAGCATTAGTTTGAATCTGCTCGGTTGTAATCTGCACTTTCCAAGTACCCGATGAATCCTCAACATTATAATGATTGCTATAATTCGGGTGATTCGGTTGTTTCAGCCATTCATTGAAGAACCATGATAAATCTGCACTGTAATGCGCACTTACCTTATTACAAAAATCATTGATAGTTGCGGCCTTAAACATCAGGTTAGGGTCAGTTGCATAATCTTTAATGATAGCAAAGAAAATACTATCGCCAACAATATTACGAAGCATATGCAAAACAAAAGGAGATTTACAATATGTAATTCCATAATCAAACAATATTGTTGAAGGCGGTGTTGTTGTTGCCCACGAGCTATCACTTATAGGCCATGCCGGAACGGGGTTAAAATAAAAATAATCACCTAATACATTATTCATTGCTGTGTTATATCCGCTTTCTCCACCTAAATGTTCATTCCAAAGAAATACAGAATACTGGGCAAATCCTTCTTTCAGAAAAATATCTGACCATGTTGCAGGCGTTATCAAATCACCAAACCAGTGATGTGCAAATTCATGAGTTGTTGTAGTTTTATCTGCCCAGCCTTTTGCATATAAACTTATTATTGTTTGATTTTCCATCCCTGCCCATGGAAACTGGCTGTCCAACGTAGCCCATGCGATTTTTTGAAAAGGGTATTCACCGTAAATGGAAGAAAAATAATCAGTCATTTCAAGCATCACATCTTTTAGCGGACTTATATCTTCACCATTATTGTAATAAAAAATCACAGGAATGCTATCATTATTATTTGAAGGTTTCTTCCAGTAGATTTCAGAAACATTATAGTTTTGATTTGATAGAATTGCCATAATAAAAGTTGCCACAGGATTCGCGCTTTTCCAATGATACCTCAAAGTATCATTAGTAGTAAGGCTATCTACCAATGCGCCATTAGAACACAACTCAACATCTTTTTCTGCATCAACAAAGACTTCAAAAGTAGCTTTGTCGAAAGTTTTATCCCAACAAGGAAACCAGCTCCTTGCTTTTTCTGGCGAACAATCCGTATACACAAAACCATTACCGGTATAAAATGCATAATCAATTACATCATTATGCCTGTAATATATTTTCACATCAATTGTATCACCTGGATTATATGTAGAATCTAATAATACTGTTAATGTATCGTTCTGATGAATAAATGATGTTCCAGCAAGTTTTACAGAATCAACAGTAAGGAAACTATCGATTGCATTCAATTTAATGCAGCTCAATAATGAATCGGCTAAAACAGTAATGGTTTCAATACCATTATAACTGTGCAAATACGGTGAAGAATAATTATCATGAAAGTTGAGTTCCAATTTGTAATGTAAAACATCGAATGTATGAAAAGTTACAACTTTTGAAGATTTTGATTTATAGATTTTATCTTGAACTGTATATGGATTGATAAAATCTTTTGTCATTACAAAACCTTTCTTCATTTGAGGGGGGTCCTGCGCAAATATTTTTCCTGTTATAAATACAACAGATAAAAAAATAAAAAGTAAGGGTTTTTTCATGGTGGAGTTTTTTACAAAAATAAAAAAATTATGTAAAAACCCTAACATAAATTTTATTAAGAATCGAGCCATTTTTTAAAAGCAGCCGAACGATATGAACTGACAATAATTTCTTTGTCTATTACCGGCTTTAAAGCAAGCTTAAAACAACTTTTAGGATATGTATGTATTTCATTAATTAATTCTCTCTTTAAGTAAAAAACTCCGCCGGTATAAAACGACGGAGTGATGGCAAGTACAAAAAAAAACACACAATTGATTATTCGCTACTTCCTTAAGACTACAAATTTTTCGGTTGTAATAATCTCACCATTATATATGATTTTATAAAAGTAAATTCCTTCTTTCAGGTTCAGCACATCAATAGTATATTGCTCGTTGTCCGGTTTTACTTTCATTACCGGCTGTCCTGTAAGTTCAAATATTTCAATTTCTGTTTTGCTTAATTCAATTCCTGTAAATGAAAATGTTAAAATTTTATTTGCCGGATTGGGATATGAAAAAATATTTATTTTCTCTTTGTTTATAATAGCTTCATCCTTGAAAGATTGAGAGAAAACTTGAAATGAAAATAGAAATGGAAGAAGTATAAGTATGAAGTATATCTTTTTCATGATTATTTTTTTTAAAAAAAACACCAAAGATTATACCAAAAAGAAGCCCTGTTATTTTTTTAACAGGGCTTACAAATATTAAATTTATTTTAATTTTTTAAGAAATCTTTTTTACTAAATCTACTAATCGTGTGGAGTAACCCAGTTCATTATCATACCATGAAACGACTTTAATAAAATTACCATCAAGTACCTGGGTTAATAGTGAATCAAAAATTGATGAATGAGGATTGCCAACAATATCACAACTTACAATAGGATCTGTGCAATATTCCATTATTCCCTTTAAAGAACCTTGTGCTGCTTTTTTCATCGCTTCATTGATTTCTTCTTTCGAAACTTTCTTTGAAAGCTCGCAAGTTAAATCAACAACTGAACCGTCAGGTGTAGGTACTCGCATAGAGAAACCATCCAATTTTTTATCAAGTTCAGGCATAACTAAACCAACTGCTTTAGCTGCACCTGTTTTTGTTGGAATGATAGACATAGCAGCAGCTCTTGCCCTGCGTAAATCTTTATGAGGAAAATCAAGAATAACCTGATCATTAGTATAAGAATGAATGGTATTCATTAATCCACGTATAATTCCAAAGTTTTCATGTAACACTTTCACTACAGGAGCAAGACAGTTAGTAGTACATGATGCATTCGAAATCAATTGATGTTCTGGTTTAATTTTATCATCATTTACACCTAGAACCACAGTAATATCAACATCTTCTTTACTATCTGCAGGAACTGAAAGAACAACTTTTTTTGCTCCGGCAGTTAAATGCCTGGTAAGTTTTTCCCTGTTACGAAAAACGCCGGTACATTCAATAACTATTGATACACCTAAATCTTTCCATGGTAAATTAGCGGGATCTTTTTCAGCAAATATTTTTATTTTATTTCCGTTAACAATTAAATATCCTTCTTCTGCGCTAACATCACCCTGAAATTTTCCATGAACCGAATCGTATTTTAATAAATGGGCAAGAGTTTTACTATCGGTTAGGTCGTTTATTGCCACTACTTCAATATCATTTTGTTTCAGAATCTGCCTGTAAGTAATTCTTCCGATTCTTCCGAAACCATTGATTGCAACTTTTATTTTTGCCATATCTGTATAAATTTAATGTTCGTAATTTTCTTCAAAATTAAAGATAATTTATCATTTAAAACCAAAAAGTGCTTCGTTTTTTATGAAGAAGAAGAATAAAAAGCATTTTTTTTCTATCTTATCAGACTAATACGGCCATAAATATTATGAAACTTCTTTAAAGCGTCTGTATATTTTATAACATATACATAAACCCCTTCAGGAGCTTTGCCTTCTGGTGTAGAGCCATTCCATCCTTCATTAATATCATTGGTTTCAAAAATCAAATTTCCAAAACTGTTAAAAATTTTCAAATTATAATCAAGTAATCCTATACCGTAGGCTTTGAATTCATCATTTTTTGAATCATTATTAGGAGTAAATGCATTGGGAACAAAAATGGTATTATCCGGTTGAACAACAACATAATTGTATGTAGAATCAACACAACCATATTCATTCCATACGGTTAATGTTACCAAATAAGTTCCTGTATCAGAATAGGTATAAAAAAAATGTTCCTGAGTAGATATATCACCGTTACCCATGTTCCATTCACGCTGTACTGCATTATCCGATTCATCATAAAATGCTATAACAGGATCAAAAATTGATACCACATCAGGATGAGGAGCAAAATAAGCCTTTGGCAACGGGTATATATGCATGATTTGCTGTAGAGTCATTGTATCAGAACAATAACTTCCATTTGTGGTAATTAATGTTACACTATATATTCCAGCTGTATTATATGTGTGTAGCGGATTTTCTATAGAAGAAACTGCACCATCGCCAAATTTCCATAGATAATGAGTAGTAGCATCTGTACTTTGCGAATGATTACTAAAAGATACCATTACAGGAACACAACCACCGGAATCAGAAATAGAAAAATCGGCTATCGGTATTGAATAAACAATCACTGGCACATAAGACGTGTTTAAGCAACCATATTCATCGGTTCCTACTACAGTATATAATGTAGATTGTATTGGAAAAACCACGGGACTGGCATCTGTATCCTGACCTACTAATGAAGAATCTATAGGACTCGAAGACCATATATATGAAACTCCACCTGTAACATTCAATGATACTCCTGAGCCATAACAAATTGATTGAGAAGCTGACGAAGCAATAATTGATGCCGGAGCTCTTACTGATACAACAACTGAATCAAAGACAGAACATACATTAGTGGCCGTAACATAATAAACAGTGGTTTGTAATGGACTTACTGTATTTGTAGCCCCTGTAATTCCGTTACTCCATTGGTAATTTGCACTTCCGGATGCAGAAAGAGTAATAGTACCACTGTTACAAATAGTCGTATCATCGCTAACTATAAGCCCTTCATTTATTAATGATACCGCTATATTATCCGTTGATGTATTCCCACATACATCACTAATGGTAACAATATATATAGTATTAGCTGTGGGAGTAACCGTTACCTCACTATTTGCTCCAGCTGAATTACTCCAATTATATGAATAAGGCTGTATCCCACCATTTGCGCTTGATGTAAGGGTTATATCAAAACCGGGGCATATGGCGGTATCGTTCCCGGCTATAGCAATAATCTGTGTATTATCGCGGATATATACTGTATCTGCCTGTAACCCTCCGCAAATAGATGTCTGAATAGTAATAATTACAGTTTCAATACCTTCGGTAATACCATCATTAATTGGAGAAATTATAAGTTCTGTAGAATTTTGTCCGGGGAGAATTGTAACACTTGAAGGTATTGTTGTATAATCTATCCCATTTAAAGCTGTCCCAGTAATAGTATAATCAATAGTTAAAGGTGAAGTGGTAGTATGACTCAATGAAAATTTTATAATTGCATCGTTACAACCTTCAATGGCCATGTTATCAACATTTGTTGAATAAGTAGTATTCATGCCCACTGCATTACTTGAGAAACTGCTTTCTTCAAGAAAAACCGCAGAATCTAAAACCGAATCACTGGCATCACCTACTGCCAATTTAATATGATATGAAATACAAGGCGTAACTTTACACCATGCTGTAATTACAGTTGTAAAACCATCATATACAATTGATAAACCACTTTCATTATCAACATAGTATTGAGAATATGAAGATCCGTTTACATTATTTATAGTTACAGGAGTAGAAGTTCCGGGGATCATTGCAATATTATAATTAGTATAAGTTCCACCATCAGGATTTTGACCTGAAATAAAAAACCCAAAAACATCATTAAAATGCGACCCTACCCACTCCGGGTATTCCTCTGAAGCGAATACATAACGAAACTTGATCGTATCAGATAAAGGAATAAAATCAAATTCCAATATACTTGCATCTTTTGTTTTATAACCGGGTATTAAACTATCAAGATCCGGATCGCTACCCGTTCCTAAAGCATACGAATTCTTGTTTCCCGCAACTGAACCTATAGGATACTCGTTATTAGCTCCATCTCCATTAACAAGCCCTGTTGCCATAATTATCCCCCCAGATAACCCGAGATTAGTTGGGATTGTATCTGTTGTAAAATATCCTATAGAGTTTGACGAACCATTATATGTAACATTACTCACAGCTACACCAGAACCAACTAATACATCTTGTACTAACTGTTGCGGTGTTAAAGATGTGTTAACGGAAAGTTGTGCCTCAACATTTGAGATAATAAAAATACAAATGACAATATTTATTATTCCCTTTATTTTCATCCTTTTTAACATACTCATTTTTTATTTTTTAAATGAATACGTTTAAATAGTTATTTTCATTATATTTTATGTCTTATCAAGGACATATAAATGTATAAATAATTTTATTTAAATTATTTATACATTTATATAAAAGAGACATACTACTATAGTTTATGGTTGCCTTAACAATATAAAAATTTAATTTATATTAAACATTTAATACGAATAAAAAACAAAACTGTTTTAATTATTACCACTTTATTTTCAAAAGGATACAAATTAATTTTAATATATTGCTCTTTAAAGTGAAAAAATATATAATTCTTAACATATAATAAAACTAGAACAAGTATTCGTTTATAAAATAAAAGTTTACGGTACAAAATTTCAAGTTAAAGGCAAGGTAAATATTATCGTTTTATAGGAATGAAGTAATTTTAATTATTTATTATTTTTACAAAAAATATTAAAATGGAAGATTTAAAAAAATATATTGAATCAAATAGCAAGCAATTTTTAAATGAGTTATTTGAATTTCTAAGAATACCATCTGTAAGTGCTAAGCCTGAGCATAAAGATGACATGTATAAAGCCTGCGATTATATTAAAAATAAACTAATGAACGCAGGTGCTGATACTGTTGAAATCATTAATACCAAAGGTCATCCTATTGTATATGGAGAAAAAATCATTGATAAAACGAAACCTACCGTTTTAGTATATGGGCATTATGATGTACAACCACCCGAACCCCTGGATTTATGGAAAAGCAAGCCATTTGAACCCGAAATCAGAGATGAGCGAATATACGCTCGCGGCGCTGATGACGACAAAGGCCAGTTATTCATGCATATAAAAGCTTTTGAATACCTTGTTTCAAAAAACAAACTTTTATGTAATGTAAAATTTATGTTCGAAGGGGAAGAAGAAGTGGGTTCGGTGAATCTTGAAGAATTTTGTAAAAACAATAAAGAAAGACTGAAATGTGATATAATCCTTGTTTCGGATACAGCTATGATTGCTCAGAACACTCCAAGTATTACAGTTGGGTTGCGAGGGTTAACCTATATGGAGGTAGAAGTAACCGGACCTTGTCGCGACTTGCATTCAGGACATTTCGGTGGAGCAGTTGCAAATCCGGCAAATATACTTGCCAAGATGATAGCATCATTAACCGATAATGATAATTGCATTACTATACCCGGATTTTACGATGATGTTTTAATTTTGACAGATGCTGAAAGAACCGAAATAAATAAAGCACCATTTGATATGGAGCATTATAAAAAGCAAATTGCAATCAATGAAGTACAGGGTGAAAAAGGATATACGACCATTGAACGTGTGGGTATAAGACCATCTCTGGATGTAAACGGTATGTGGAGTGGATATATTGGCGAAGGTGCAAAGACTGTTCTACCATCAAAAGCTGGTGCAAAAATTTCGATGCGCCTGGTACCCAATCAAAACCCTGAAAAAATTGCAAAACTTTTTGAAAAATATTTTTTATCCATTGCTCCCAATAGTGTAAATGTTACTGTAAAATCATTACACGGAGGTAATGGTTTTGTTGCTCCCACAAATACAATTGGATATGCAGCCGCAAGTAAAGCTTTTGAAACCACTTATAACAAGAAACCAATACCTGTAAGAGGCGGTGGAAGTATCCCTATAATTTCGTTATTTGAAAAAGAACTGGGAGCAAAATCTATACTTATGGGATTTGGCCTGGAATCGGACGCTATTCATTCTCCAAACGAAAGTTTTACATTATACAATTTCTATAAAGGTATTGAAACCATTCCATACTTTTATAAATATTTTGCCGAAATGATGAAATAGTACACTCCTTATTATGTTATAAAATCATTGAAATTATATGATCCTAAAAATAATTCTAATTAAATATCTTAATAAACGCATTATTTACGACCTAAATTATTTGCAGTTTTTTAAGGGAAATCGTATTTTTGATTTAATTTTATATATTTAGTTTGTGCGTTTCAGCCATTATAATTTTACTCTTTATTTGTGAACCTTATAAGCTCTAATGACCAAAATATTCTTGATATTATGTTTTCTTTGTATAACCTATTCACAAACGGTGAATACTTTAACAGGTAAATGGAAATTGATACAATATAAAGATGTTATTACAGGACAAACAGAGAACGAACCTGAAGAATATAAAAATTCAGAAAGCATGACATTTACTTTTAACGATAACCATTTACAGGGGAAATTTAACGGTATAACATTAAATAATAATACCAAAGGGACTTATAGCCTTTATGATAATAATAAAATTACTGTTAATTATTTTAGTCAAACAAAAATATCCGAACCATATTGGGGAAATAAATTCTGGGAAACCATTATTCAGGCTTCAAGTTATGCTATCAGTAACGATACATTAAATATATTTTATGACAATGATACCAAAGCAATGGTTTTTATAAGAAAACAGTAGAAATACCAAACCCTTTTCCTATCTTTAGATTTTCCAATTTTAATTTTTATCTTTGACAAATAAAATTTTATAATAATTTTCCGACAATTATCAAGGTAATAATGAAAACAAAATTATTTATTATTCTATTATTTATCATTGGTTTTTCAATAGGATGTCGCAAAGAAATCGATGTTCCGGATTCTCAAATGGAAAAGCTATTTGGGGAATGGAATTGGTATAAAACATCCGGAGGTACAGATGGTTTAACATACACACCATACAATCAGGGATACAACTTAAAAATTAAATTTACTGACAAAGGCATTTATAAAACATATAAAAACAAAGCAAATAATGGAAAAGCAAAATATGAACTGACTTTGGGTCCCACGATATTTGGAGGAAGTACTGTAGATTTGATTACATATTATTTTCATTATGGATTTGTAGGCTCCAAAGTCGACACTAATGTGCAATCAATTAAGTTTGGAGGAAACGATACTTTAGTATTGATTGATGAAAGCTATGATGGATATAATCATTATTATGTAAGGGCAGATTAATTTTCCTATATTTTCCTTTAGCAATTCTATTTTTCTATTTAGTAGCCTGTCCGATAATTTTACCTTTCAAGTTTATCCTGTAAGTACTTCCATCAATTTCGACCTGAGCTTCTTCATTTTTAAAAGATGTAGCTTTATCATATTTCAATGGGATAAATTCATTTCCTTTTTCATCAATAAATCCCCACAACTTCCCTTTCCTTACAGCAGCCGGTCCATCAATAAAAGGTTTTATTTCATCATAAGGAAATATTCTGACTAAAGCTCCAAAAACATCAATCATCTGATAATATTTACCTGATTTTACTATTGCATAACCATTATAAAAATTATACGCATTACTGTATTTTCCGGGAAATGCAATTTTCCCTGTTTTATTGATATAACGATAATATCCCGAATCTTTTACTACAGCTTTCCCATAAGAAAAGAAATCTGCCCAAACATATTTTGCAGGAATTACTTGTTTTCCTTGTATACTATAATAACCAAATAATCCATCCTTTTTTATTAAAGCAAGACCTTCTGTAAAAAAAGAATTATTCGTAGTGTTATAAAGTATATTGTCCAGTTCCATCGGAATCACCAGGCTACCTGTTTTGTCCAATAAACCATAATTTAAATCCATATCCTGAACCCGGGCAAACCCTTTTGCATAAGTTGTTGCATCGAGATATTGCAAGGGTATTAATTCTACTCCGTTTTTATCAACATATCCATATAATCCATTTAATTTAACAAGTGCAAGGCCATCAGAAAAATCATAAACTTCATTATATTTCATTGGAATGATCTCTTCTCCTTTTTTATTAATAAATCCCCACAACAGATATTCTCTTACTGCCGCCATCTCTTCGCTGAACTTTCCAATATTAGCATATTTGAAAGGAATTACCATTTTTCCTTCCTGCGAATAATAAGAATATTTATTAATACTATCATTATATGCTTTAATTATCCCATAGGTCTTCCATGAGTCCCATTCAATACTTACGCTATATTCAGGAGCAACTATAATTTTACCACTGCTGTTTACAACACCAACTTTTCCGTTGGCAGTTGTAATAACATACATGTTATCTGATTTCACATATGAAATGGAATACTCAAAAGGTAATAAAACCTGTCCTGAACTACTTATCAGCCCGAATTTATTAATGGTATTATTTGTATTTTCTTCAAATTTGTAATATCCTGCTATGGCAACATCGTTATTAAAGCTCTGGCAGTAATCATATATAAAAGGAATTGCAATGCTATCCTGCATATTAATATAACCCCATTTCCCGTTGAGGCTTGCAGCAGCATATCCATAACTGAAACAATCAAGCTCTTCATATTTACATGGAATAACAACATTATCTTTTTCATCAACAACTCCCCATAATTCATTTTTCTTTACATTAAACAAATTCTTATCCCTGTATTTTATAGGAATTGTTAAATTCATTAAAGGATCATAATCCCAAGTGATTTCTTCATATTTACAAGGGATGATCTCTTTACCATTTTTATTTATTATCCCTTTCATTCCATTCATAATCACATCGGTATATTTTGTAAAAATCGGCAAGCGAAATTCCCAGTCATATTTACATTCCACTATTGTTTTTCCTTTGCTATCTATCACTCCGTATTTGCCATATTTTTTTATAGTAACATTACCAAGTGGAAAATAATTTTTCTTTTTCTTATTCCATAAAACGGTATCTAATACGCATGGTGAAATTACATTTCCATTGATATCATAAAATCCATATTTTTTATTTTTCTTGACAAGGGCAATGCTGTCATAAAAATCATAAATATTGTCGTATTCACATGGAATAATTAATTTTCCAGATGGGTTTACCATTCCTGTTTTCTTGTCAAGACTTAATACCAGTCCAAATTTATCGTTGGTAATACTATTGTATTTGCAATCGACTATTATCTTTCCGTATTTATCATACAAACCAAATTTTTTATCTAACGATACCATATATAAACCCGGGTATGTTTTATTTTTAATAATATCAGAATAAATGCAAGGAATAATTTCTTTTCCGGTAAGATGAATGTAACCTGATTTATTGCCCACCATCACTAATGCAACGCTGTCTTCAAACGAACCAATATAATTATATTCACAAGCAATAACCTCATCCCCGTTTTTATTAATCATTCCATATTTACCATTTGAAAGTATTTTAATATAACCTTCTTTTGAAATGTATGAAAATGATTCAGGGTCCCAAACAATATCTTCGTATTTACAAGGAATTATTTCTTTTCCCGATTGATTTATCAATCCTGCTCTTCCTGCACGCTTAACTTTAGTAACGCCATCGGCAAAAACATAATCGGCATAATCATATTGCGCTTCAACCACTACAACTCCGGTAGCTTTATTTTTGTAGCCCCATAAACCGTCAACATTGAATAATGTAAGTGTATATTTTGTTGCAGGCTGGGAATATGAAAACAAAAAAGATAACACAAAAACAGAAAATAAGAAAACCTTTAAAGGATTCTCATATATACGATGAAATCTTTTAAAAAATAGATTAATCACAAAATAAAAATAAGCATTAAAGCGTAAAAATATAAAAAACCGTAGACATTTTAGTCATGGTTATATAAAAAAATATTATACTTATTTTATAATGAAGAGGTTACTTGATAAATAATAATTCCCTGTATTTTGGTAAAGGCCATAATTCATCATCAATTAATATTTCAAGGTTATCAACGTGTTGACGAATAATTTCAAAATATGATTTTACATTATCACAATACATTGTTGCTTTTTTCTTTGCATCTTCTTCAACATTTGCTTTTTTACGTTCTTCGATCATATCATGAACATTAAGTTGTATTGATTTTATATGCTCCGATATTTCAGTGATAAGCTTTACCTGGTAAGAGCTTTGATTTTTAAAATCTTTTTCAGGAAGAATATTTTTTAATCCGTTCACATTTTCAATTAACACATTCTGATATCTCAATGCTGTAGGGATAACATGATTCAGGGCTAAATCACCCAATACACGTGCTTCAATCTGAACCATTTTCGTATACATTTCATTACGGATGAAATAACGTGCATACAATTCCCTCTCCGAAAGGACTCCGGTAATTTTAAAAAGTTTTTTTGTTTTATCAGAAACATAAGCATCAAGAGCCCTGGGAGTATCTGCAATATTTGATAATTTACGTTTCTTTGCTTCTTCTATCCATTCGTCGCCATAACCATTCCCTTCAAATAAAATATTTTTTGAACAGCTGATATAATTTCTTAGGATCTTGAAAATTGCTTCATCTTTATTTGTATTTGCTTCTATCAATTGATCAACATCTTTTTTAAAATTCATCAGTTGATTAGCGACTATAGTATTAATAGCAATCATTGAAGGCGAGCAATTGACGCTGGCTCCAACCGGACGAAATTCAAATTTATCACCGGTAAAAGCAAATGGTGAAGTTCGATTACGATCAGTATTATCAAAAATAATTTGTGGAATTTTTCCTATGTTCAATTTTAAATCTGTCTTTTCATCAGGCGACATTTTTTCTTTTTTAACTTTTTTTTCCAGATCATTCAATACATTTGTCAGCTGTTCGCCAATGAAAACTGATATTATTGCAGGCGGAGCTTCATGTGCACCCAGTCGGTAATCATTACCGGCAGTAGCTACGGCGGCACGCAGTAATTCGTCGTTATCGTGTACTGCTTTAATAATATTTATGAAAAATGTTAAAAACTGCAGGTTTGTTTTTGGGGTTTTGCCGGGACTCAATAAATTCTTCCCTGTATTTGTAGCCATCGACCAGTTATTATGTTTTCCGGAACCATTAATGCCGGCATAAGGTTTTTCATGAAATAAAACCCGGAAGTGATGTTTTCGTGCCACTCTATCCATTAAATCCATCAGCAATTGGTTATGGTCAATCGCAATATTTACTTCTTCATAAACCGGTGCCAATTCAAATTGATTTGGAGCAACCTCGTTATGCCTTGTCTTTACAGGTATTCCAAGCCTCCATGCTTCAAACTCAAATTCTTTCATATAGTTTGAAATTCGTTCCGGTATTGAACCAAAGTAATGATCTTCCAGTTGCTGGTCTTTAGCAGCAGCATGACCAAAAAGTGTACGGCCTGTTAATACCAGGTCAGGACGGGCATAATACAATGCTTCATCAACCAAAAAATATTCCTGTTCCCAACCTAAAGTTGGAAAAACTTTTGTAATATTTTTATCGAAATACTCACAAACATTAACAGCAGCTTTATCAAGAGCATTTATAGATTTAATAAGCGGAGTTTTATAATCGAGCGATTCGCCGGTATATGAAATAAAAATAGTTGGAATACATAAAGTACCGTGATAGATAAAAGCAGGCGAAGTAGGATCCCAGGCTGTATAACCACGCGCTTCAAAAGTATTTCGTATGCCTCCGCTGGGAAAACTTGAAGCATCAGGTTCCTGCTGTATCAATTGATTTCCTTCAAACTTGGTAATAGAACGAACTCCTTCAACCGGTGAGAAAAAAGCATCATGCTTTTCAGCTGTTGCACCATTCAATGGATGAAACCAATGCGTATAATGTGTTGCACCTTTACTTATGGCCCATGCTTTCATTGCTGTTGCTACATGATCGGCAATACGGCGGTCGATGCCACTACCCTGTTCTATAACATTCATCAGATCATCAAAAACCTGCCCCGAAAGGTATTCACGCATAGCTTCACGGTTGAATACACAACTTCCAAATATTTCGGAAACCTTTTCATGACCATTTTCATTTGTAGTGATTTTGCGTTCAATGGATTTTTTGACTGCTTCGATTCTGAAATTTGACATTTTTATATATTTTTTGCAAATGTATCATTTTTTATGGGGGTAATTTATATTTTTTTATATTTTATTTTTAACTACCCCCCAATTTTTTATATAAAATATAAATTATATGTACATTTTTATAATGAATGAGAAAAAAAGAGCGGGCTGATGCAAAATTTGCATCAGCCCGCTCTTTTCATTTTTAGTTTATAAAAAAATCTTATTTCTTTTGTGTCGAACGTTTTTCAAATTCCTTTAATCCGCTATCAAGGAATTTAATATATCCTTCAATATCCAGATCGTATGCTTTAGGTTTAACAAGCATGCTATCATTTGTATCAAGAAGTACGTAGAATGGTTGTGCATTTGCCTGGTATTTATTAAGCTGGATCTCAGAATTTTTCTTTCCAAGAAGCTTTACCTGAATACCTGCATCATTAGTATACCATTCATTTTCGGGCAATTCAATAACTTTATCATCAACATATAAAGCTACCACAACAAACTTTTCACGTAATCGCTTCAACACTTCAGGATCACTCCATACTCTGTTTTCCATTTCACGACAATTTGTACATCCGTGCCCGGTAAAATCAACAAACACCGGCTTATTAAGTTTTTTAGCCACTTTCAAAGCCTGGTCATAATCATAATATCCTTTCAGTCCAAGAGGTAGTTTTTCCATCTTATCTGCATATTTGGGAACTTCCGGAAGGTCGCTTGATGTAACTTCACCGGCGCAGGTATTTTCACGAACAATCCTACTAATATCAAAATCCTGTGTTTCCATCGGAGGCAGCCATCCTGACAATGCTTTTAATGGAGCACCCCACAAACCGGGAATCATATAAACCACAAATGCAAAAACAAAAATCGCTGATAACAATCTTGGAAACGATTTCATCACGGGGTAATCGCTATCATGCGGGAATTTAATCTTACCCAGCAAATACATCCCAAGCAATGTTCCTATTACAATCCAGAATGCAAGATATACTTCACGATCAAGATATCTCCAATGATAAGTTTGATCAGGAACATTTAAAAATTTCAAAGCAAAAGCAAGTTCAATAAAAGCCAAGATAACTTTTACCATATTAAGCCATCCGCCTGATTTGGGCATTTTTTGAAGCCATCGTGGAAACAAAGCAAACATTGTAAACGGTAAAGCAAAAGCTAATGAAAAACCCAACATTCCTATAATTGGTTTAAGGAACTGTCCGCCAGCTGACGCCACAATAATCCAACCTACAATAGGACCTGTGCATGAAAACGAAACCAGTACAAGAGTTAATGCCATAAAAATAATTCCTACATATCCACCCCTGTCCTCTTGCGCTACTGATTTATTTACCATCCAGTTGGGCATAGTAATCTCAAAATAACCAAACATTGAAATAGCAAAAATCACAAATATCAGGAAAAATAAAATATTTGGAAGCCAGTGAGTAGCAAGCCAGTTACTGAAATCAACACCAAAAATCAAAGCGATTAATGTTCCAAATAAGGTATAAATAACTATAATTGATAAGCCATAAACAAAAGCCTGTATCTTCCCTTTACTTCCGCTTTTCATAAAATATGCAACTGTCATAGGGATCATCGGAAATACACAAGGCATAATAATAGCAGCTAATCCGCCAACAAATGCAAAAACAAAAAACCACCACAGGGATTTGTTTTTACCTGTAACATCACTATCATCATCAGTAATAGCAGCAGGAGCAGATGCAGTATCCTTTTCCACTTTTGGAACAGTATCGGTTTTTTCTATAGCTACTGTATCTTCTTTTACCGGCTTTGCTTTTTGATAGCCTGCAATATTTTTTATAACAAATTCCTGAGTAGGAAAAACACAAGATGTAGAGCATGCTTCGAAAACAATTTCGCCTTTTATATCAAAAGTTTTGTCGGTAGTAATATTTATTTTTTGTACGAATGTTACCGTATTCTTAAAAAAATACACGTTGAATTCAAAACCTTCATCATATTCTTCAATAGGTTTTGGCTCGTACATCT
This sequence comes from Bacteroidales bacterium, assembly GCA_035353855.1. Lineage (NCBI taxonomy): Bacteria > Pseudomonadati > Bacteroidota > Bacteroidia > Bacteroidales > Bacteroidales bacterium. The sequence goes on from DAOQAK010000006.1 coordinate 26,188, forward strand.
TTCCATTTAATTTATAATCCTTACTGTTTGCAAATGTGAACTGGATAGGTACAGGGCCTCCATCGGTATACGTCTTTTGAGAATACAGGTGCCATCCGTTTTCAATAGTAGCCTTAAAATATAAATTGGCTGTGGAATCAGATGTTTTCTGTGAAGAAAACGACCATTTTACGGGCTCAAATACCTGTGAAAAACCAATACTGCCAATCAGCATAAATACGAACAGTATAATATTTCTCTTTCTCATATGTATCAATTTATATTTAATTATTTATATATTTATATATGAAAGCAAAAATAGTAATTATTTTATATCAACATCAATAATTAATATTTTTTTTGTTTTAGGTTTAATCTTATACCTATTGTCTGTTCGCTGCCCTACCACCCACACAATATCATTGCCGTTACATAGCAGCCACGTATTTTCTTTATCCAATACCGAAAATTTCAAATCCGTATAAAAATCACTTAGCTTCTTCTTCCCTTTCATACCAAAAGGATAAAAGAAATCGCCCGTTTTCCATTTTCTTATTTTTAAAGGAAATTCCAGTTTATCACAATCAAGATAAGCAAGGCGTTTATCTTTTTTGATTTTTAAAGCGGGAGAATTTTCTTTAACAGAAAATTTCATTTTAACCGGCGCAGATATTGACTTTGTTCTTTCATCAATAAAATATTCCAAGCTATTTTCTTCATTCAGTATTGATGAAACGATAAGGAATCTTCTGTCTTTTATCAGCCTGTGTGTTGATGAATAAAATATTTTCCCTTCATCAGTTGTTAATGAATCGGTAATGTTATCAATTATTTCACCAGTAAAACCAAAAGGTTTCAAATATTCGTAAAGATAAAGTTCAGAATTATCATGCTTCAAAAGCTCAGTAATATCGAGCTTTATTAAAGATTTTTCACAGGCAACAATTTTATTTTTTTCTTTTTCTACAACTTTATTAAAAACACTTTCAATGGCGCTTACTCTTGAAATAGCCGATCTTATTGATCTTTCAACATCGGGATTCATTTCTTTAAGCAAAGGGATAAGTTTGTGGCGTATTTTATTACGCATGTATTTATCTGAACTATTACTGCTGTCTTCCCTGAATTTTATTTTTTTTGAATGAACATATTTTTCTATCTCATTTCGGCTCGTAAATAAAAGCGGACGAATAATATTCCCCTGCTTTACTTTAATACCGTGCAATCCGGCAATCCCTGTCCCTCTTATTAAATTGATAAAAAAAGTTTCTATCTCATCGTCGCCATGATGAGCAACAGCAATTAGATCATAATTGTTCTTTTTTCTTATCACCTCGAACCATGCATACCTTAACTCACGTGCAGCCATCTGGATAGAAATCTTTTTTTCATCGGCATATTTTCCCGTTTCAAAACGATTTATAAAAAATGGAATATTAATTTTTTTTGCTAATTGCTTTACAAATTTTTCATCACCATCCGACTCTTTATCCCTGAGCATAAAATTACAATGCGCAATTCCAAACTCAAACCCCGATTCATGCATTAAATCACATAGCGCCACCGAATCAATACCACCGCTAACTGCGACAAGTATTTTCTGGTTCGCTGAAAATAATTTTTCTTTTTTAATAAAGTTTTGAAATTTTTTTAGCATTATACTTTATTTCGAGAATTTTTATAAGGAATGTAAAGATACAAAAAAGAAGTTTGTTATTTTTAAGTCTTTTTATTCTTAATTTTCGTTTTACTAAAAAACTTGCCTGTAAGATGAATGAAACTTTTCAAAATAAATTTCCTCAAAGCATAAAAGAGCTGGAAAATTTTATCGACTGTTATCAGAACAAACTTGTGCATCATGCTTTTTTCAGGCTGGGCAATAAAGAAGAAGCCGAAGATATAGTTCAGGAAGTAATTATTAAAATGTTCAATGATCGAAATAAATATAAAGATTTGGCAAATCCTTCAAGCTATATATTCCGTATGGTTTCTAACAGTTGCATCGACAGGCTCCGAATGAAGAAAAACATTGAATATAAAAATGAAATCTTTTTAAAAAATATTTTAAATAATTATGTAGATGACAGCAGCGCAAAAATTATAGAAAAAGAAGAGTTCAAGCGAGTAAATGCAATACTTTCACGAATACCGGATGAACAGGCTGAAGTAATACGACAACGTGTTATTGATGAAATGAGTTTTACCGAAATAGCCGATATACTTCAGCTTCCGGCAACCACAGTAAAATCGCGATTCAAATATGGTATCACTAAATTAAAATCAATCATTCAAAAATCAAAGGAGGTTCAAAATGAACTGTAATATATTTAAAGAAAATATGGTCAATCTTTTTGATGAAGATATTTCTTCAGAAGAAAAAGATGAAATGCTGCAACACATTGAAAAATGTAGCTATTGCAGGCATGAATACGAAGAAATGAAATCGGTAATGTCCGAAATCAAACCACAAATTAAAATTAAAGCAAGCCGTGAATTGAAATCAAAAATTATGGAACAACTTAAAACGAGCGTAAACATGGACACACAGGAAAAAGGCAAGATCATAAAATTCAGAATGCCGGTATGGGCAAAAGCAGCGGCTATTGCGGCGGTTATAGTAATTGCCGTTATCATTGCACCATTTATAAAATTGAATTCTTCTGACACAAGCGGAGAAGTCTACGCCGCCAATGCATTATTCGATAAATCAATTGCCGCTATGTCAAACCTGAAAACAATTTATTTAAATTTAAACATCCGGACGCTTGTCAGAGATAATTTCGATTTGATTGAAATGGATAGCGATTTTGTAAAAAACGAAATTCGGGAAAATTTTTCTTCACCAAGAAAATGGAAAATGGAAAAACAAGGCTTAACCGTTTTAATGGATGGAAAAAATCAATATAAATACATAAAAGACGATATTGCTTTAAAAGCTGACACAAATTACGGATTCGTGGAATGGCTGCAAATACTGCTTAAGCCAACATTGATCATGGAAAATGAAAAAAAATTCTCGAAAGAAAATAATGCAAAATACACCATTGATGAAACGGGTGATAAAGTTGTTCTTACTGTAAAAGCAAAAGCATTGGGCAATTTCAAAAACGATTACATGCTGAATAAGACCATACTGGAATCGAACAATACAAGGATATACACTTTCGATAAAGAAACAAACTTACTGCTATCATTACAGGTTTATATTGAAAAAAACAATAAAGATGTATTGGTACTCGACACTAAAGAAATAAAATATAATATCAATATCCCTGATGAAACATTCTCGATAAAACTACCGGAAGGAATGAGCTGGACAGATGTAAAAACATTAGAACCTTCAAAATCGGACAATATGAAAAAAATAGCCAGTGAAGATGCTGCAAAAATATTTTTTGAAGGACTTGAAAATAATGATTGGGATAAAGTAAAAAATGTTTATTCATTACCTCTTAATAACGAAACCAAAGCATATTACGGCGGACTGAAAATTATCAGTATTGGCAAGGCTTTCAAGTCAGGTTTGTATCCGGGTGAATTTGTTCCTTATGAAATAAAATTAAAATCAGGGGAAACAGCCAAAGCAAACCTTGCCATAAGAAATGATAATAAAGAAAAATTATGGCAGGTTGACGGAGGGTTTTAATTTTAGCAAAATGTTTAATGGCGTTCACGGTTAAAAACCGTGAACGCCATTATTTTATTTAATACCTGTGAATATTACTATTCAAAACTTTTCACAAAAACCAAAACGATTCTTCAATCAGAATTTTTCATTTATAACTGATTTTTATTTGTTTGTCTAATTCCTGCATTACCGGAATAACTGTAAAATCAATAGTTTCATTACAATCACTTAAAAAAACATCACCTGACGGTGGTGTATATTCATTTTACTTGTTTGTTGAAAGATATAGCGGGTTAAGCTAATATTCTTGCATTCCGGCTACAATGTTATATTATTTTGTTTTATCATTCTTTACAGAAACACTGAATTCATACTGCATGCAGGTATCTCAAATTTCAGGAACGAATGAAATTTAAAAAGGCGTAAACCGAAAAGCCCAGAATAGAGTAGGTAAAACAAATATCAAACAAAATGAAAAAAATTGAAGATTTCACAAAAGGGAGCATTAATCTGAAAGAGCTGATGAATGCAAAAGAATTAAAAGACACCAAAGGCGGAACTTGCTTTATTAACACTGTGAATTGTGTAAGCGGATATGCTGTTTGCAATGGACAGAATTCAATTTGCTACACAGGAATGGCTAATTGTTCCGGTGGTTCGGGAGGTTGCACCACTAATGCCAGCACCGGCTGCACCGGCGATATGAGCGGCCCCGGAGGCGGTGGTTGTATTGGCGGAGTTAGAGAATGTTGGAGCAATCTTGCACCTGCATTATAATAAGCCAAGAACATTTATTTGTACAAATCAAAATGCAATTCTTCTGCTTCGTTTAAAAGTTGCAGAAGAATTGTTTCCCTTACTTCAATAATAATCTTCAACCATCTAAAAAATAAATTATGAATACAGAGAATAACGAAAAATATGTTTTAAATCCCGATTATAATTTCAGGAACGATGTTAAAAGAGCTATAATCATTGCTAACTCTTCGCCGCAATGCGAAGCCTCGAACAACGAATGGTTATCGTACATTCACCCGGCACAGGCAATGATATTGTCATTTTTTTCAAAACCCACCACCATCGAAAATGCTGTAGGCGAATTAAGTTCTTTCCTTAGTTTAAGCAACGATGAAACATACCATATCATTAAACCTTTTATTGAAAACCCCGAAGCTGTTTACACCGAATATGAAGGAATAAACTGCCAGTTCCCCAAACAAATCATCATCAAATATGAAGAGCATCTGAAAATAAACAATACTTACACTCCCGAAGATTTTATTTATAACGAATTGGATTTCGATTCGTCAAGACTTATCAAAGGACCTTCGCTGATAACAATAATGCTTACCAACATTTGCGTTACTAATTGCATTTATTGTTATGCCGACAGGAACGAAAAGATATCGTGCCAGATCCCTTTCTCACGAATCAAAGAGATGATAAGCGAAGCAAAACAACTGAAGATAAAAGATATTCATGTGGGGGGAGGCGAATTCTTTCTTTACAATAAATGGTATGAGCTTCTTTCCGAGTTAAAGGATCAAGGTTTTGAAAGAAATTTCATTTCGACAAAAGTTCCCATTACCGAAAATGATATTCTGAAACTGAAAAAATTTGGTGGAATCACTTTCCAGTTTTCATTCGATTCGCTTTCTGAAAATAAGATAACGAAAATACTTGGTGTTCGCAGAAACTATGTTTCGGAAATGAAAAACACCCTGGAAACTATGGATAAACATAATATTCCTTATCATGTGATTTCGGTATTGACAAAACTGAATTCGGATAAAAATGATTTGACAGAAATGTACAATTACCTTTCGACACTGAAAAGAATCAAGTACTGGCAGGTACGCATAGCATTCAAATCGCTTTACAGCTCAACTGAGTTTGAAAGCATCAAGCTTCAGAAAAACGAACGCCAGCAAGTGTTTGAGCATATTGACGAATTGAACAAACAAAATAAATTAAAAATAGATATTGATAAATCATACCTCGAGCGAGGATATTTTACTGCCAAAAAAGGAAGCAGATCATTTCCCGGTGCAACATGCACTGCCAACCGTTCGCACATGTATGTCCTTCCCGACGGCAATGTTACCATTTGCGAACAAATGTACTGGAAGAAACGTTTTATAATAGGCAATGTACTGAAGAATTCCATAGAAGAAATTTGGAACTCGCCGGCTGCGCTTAAATGGGTAAACTTTACAAAAGATGATTTCCGCAATGCCAGCGCTTGTAAGAATTGCGAGCTACTCGATGAGTGCAGCAATAAGTATCCGAATAAATGCTGGGCAGATGTTCTGAAAGTTTATGGCGATGAGAACTGGGACTTCCCCGACCCCAGATGTATCAAGGCTCCGCAGCTTATCAACGAGATAATTTAGTAAGTAATTTCTTCTTTTTACACTCTTTACAAACGAATGCGAACAAGGCAGACAAGTTGACAAGGCATAAGTTTACAAGAGAAGTCATACCGATTGTATATATGTAATAGTCCAATAAATTGTACTATAACATCTATGTCATCGGCATAACCATTGTAAAATTTAAAATATCCTTTGGACTATTTTAAATTAACAATTGGTATCAGAATGCTGAAGTGAGAATTCAGAATTATTTCTTTTATACCCTATACCCTTATTTGCTCAACTGTTCAACTGTTCAATTGTTCGATTGCTCAACTGTTCGATTGTTTAATTGTGGACTTGATTTCAATAAATTTCTTTGTGTCCTTTGTGAAAAAACTTTGCATGCTTTGCGGTTAAAAGAAAAGTTGATAAGTAGACAAGGCATAAGTTTACAAGAGAAGTCAGAATGCTGAAATGAGAATTCAGAATTGTTTTAATTCGTTTTTCTTTTATACCCTATACCCTTATACCTTTCAAATGTTCAGTAGTTTTTGGGTAAGGCGGCTGGTTTGGGCAAATGTTTCTTGTTGATGGTGTTTATACTATAACCCTTTGACTATTGACTAAACAAGTCGCTCAACCTTTCAACCAATAACATTTTCAATATCCAATGTCCAATTCTCAATATTGAATTTCCATGTTCATTTAATGTTTATACCATATACCCTTATACCTATATACCCTTATTTGTTCAATGGTTGACTGAATACTGAATTTTCTATTTACTATTTTCTATAAAAACAAAAAAGCCCGTCTTATGCAGACAGGCTCTAAAAACCAATAATATTACTAAAAAAAATTATTTTATTTCCCAGGTGTCGCCACTATTTAGTAAATCGTCAACGCATTGAATTTTTGAAGTAGCTTTAGCTGTTTTAATCTGTTCTTCAACAAGGTCGTCGTAAGTTGGGAACATTGCCGAACGAATTACTCCTAATGCAACAGGATATAATGGCGGAGCCATTTTAGCCAGCATCAGGTGAATACCGGGATCCTGGTCGTACTGGTCGTGAACCAAAAGATCACTTTCGGTAATTCCATTCTTACCAATTTCAACAACTTCGATATGTGTTCCTTTCAGGCGAAGCCCTTTATTTTTGTTTTTACCGAATATCATAGGTTCACCATTTTTCAGTATCAACTGGTTGTCGTCACGGGTTTCTTTTGAAGTAATTAAATCGTGAACGCCATCGGCAAAAATTACGCAATTCTGCAATACTTCAACTACCGATGTTCCATCATGTTTAGCTGCTTCAAACATAACTTCCGTCATCAGTTTAGGATTAGTATCCACCACACGTGCAAAGAAAGTTCCCTGTGCACCTAAAACCAGTTCGCCGGCATTGAAAGGATGTTCAATAGTTCCCTGTGGAGAAGTTTTAGTTACCGTGCCCATTTCTGTAGTTGGAGAATATTGACCTTTGGTTAAGCCATAAATCCGGTTATTGAAAAGCATGATGTTCAAGTCAACATTTCTGCGGATAATATGAATGAAGTGGTTGCCGCCAATAGCCATTGAATCGCCATCACCGGTAGCTACCCAAACACTCAGGTGCGGATTTGAAACTTTAGCGCCTGTTGCAATTGGATTAGCTCTTCCATGAATACTGTGAAAACCATAAGTATTCACGTAATACGGAAACCTCGAAGAACAACCGATACCTGATATCACTAAAAAATTTTCTTTTCTATATCCAATCTTGGGGAAAACATTTGCCAAAGAGGAAAGTATTGCATGGTCGCCACATCCGGGACACCATTTCACCATCTGATCGCTTACAAAATCTTCTTTCGACAGTGGTACTCTTGATCTTTCTACTGTTAAATTTTCTTCCATAGCTTAGTTCTCCTTTAATATTTTTGCAAATTCTTCTTTTAATTCATTAACGGTAAAGGGCAATCCCTGAATTTTATTATATTGATGATATGGAATTTCGGGGAAATTAATTTTCAGATATTTTACAAACTGACCGAGATTAAGTTCACACACAACAATTTTTTTGAAATTCTTAAGTATGTCTTTGGTATTTTTCGGTAGTGGGGAAATATTCCTGAAATGTGCTAGGCTAACCGATTTTCCTTCATCCTGCATTTCTTTCACCGCAGCTAAAACCGATCCATAGCTTCCTCCCCAGCTCACTACGAGTAAATCACCTTTTGCATCGCCAACAAGTTTTTGTTCGGGAATAAAATCTGCAATTTTTTCAACTTTTTTCTCGCGAAGATGGCTCATTAATTCATGATTTGAAGGATCCATTGAAACGGAACCTATACCATCTAACTTTTCCAGTCCGCCAACCCTGTGACGTAAACCTTCGGTTCCCGGTAAAGCCCATTTTCTTACCAGTGTTTCCTTGTCTCTTTTAAAAGGCTGATAATCGGGATCATTAGGTTTTGCAACAGGAGGATTGATTTTAGGCAGATCTTTTACTTGAGGAATTTTAAATACTTCCGAACCCTGACCTATATATCCATCAGTAAGAACAATAGCCGGAGTCATATGTTCCATAGAAAGTTTTGCTCCTTCATAAGCAGCATAAAAACAATCGGCAGGACTTGAAGCAGCAACAATAATCAAAGGACCTTCGCCATTACGTCCATATAAAGCCTGGAGTAAATCGGATTGTTCCGATTTTGTTGGTAATCCTGTAGAAGGACCACCACGTTGTACATTCACGATAACGAGTGGAAGTTCAGTCATTACAGCCAGTCCGATTGCTTCCGATTTTAATGAAAGTCCAGGACCTGATGTGGTAGTACAAGCCATTGAACCGGTAAAACTGGCGCCAATAGCTGAACATATACCTGCAATTTCATCTTCTGCCTGGAAAACTTTTGCACCTAATGATTTGTGTTGTGCAAGCTCCATCAGGATTTCAGTTGCAGGAGTAATAGGATAAGAACCCAGGAATAACGGACGTCCTGAATTCTCTGAAGCTGCAAGTAAACCCCATGCAGTAGCAACATTTCCGGTAATATTACGAAATTTGCCTTTATCTGTTTTTGTGGTAGCAGGAACTTTAAATGTAGAATGAATAATTTCAAGGGTTTCTGCAAAATTGTAACCGGCCCTGATAACTGCTTTATTCACTTCAATCATCTGGGGTTTTTTCTTGAATTTCCTTTCAAAGAATTCATCTGTAGTTTTGAAATCACGATTAAAAAGGAAATATGTTATGCCTAATGCAAACATATTTCTTGTTTTGCCTGCTGTTTTATTATCAATGCCTTTATCTTTAACTGTAGCTAAGGTCAAAGAAGTTATAGGAGCTTTTATCAGCTTGTACTCATTAAGACTTCCATCTTCAAGCGGGTTATTCTTATAACCGGCTATTTTAATGTTTTTTTCATCAAAGGTATCGGCATCAACTACAATGGTTGCACCTTTCTTTGCCCATTTCAGGTTTGCCTTCAGTGAAGCAGCATTCATTGCTACCAGCACATCAGCCAAATCGCCCGATGAGTGAATCTTACTATTACTTATACGTGCCTGAAAACCGGAAACACCTGCAATAGTATTATGTGGTGCCCTTATTTCGGCAGGATAATCAGGGAACGTAGCTATAGCGTTTCCTGCTAAAGCAGCTGCATCAGCAAAAAGATTGCCCGAAAGCTGCATTCCATCACCCGAATCGCCTGCAAAACGAATAACTGCATCGTGCAACTCAACTACCGTATTTTCTTTTTTTGACATAATTATTTAGGGTTTTTAATTTGTTGCGAAATTAAAGAGATTTTAATTCATTATCTCCTTGAATACTATAAATTTTTCGCAAAGGTATTTGTTAATTGAATAACAATAAAAAAAAATCTGTGTTTTTTTTAAATAAATCATTTATACATCATATGTTTCAAGAGATATAAACATATATATACTATTTAAATATTTTTCTTTTTTTATTAAAATAAATTTTTTTACAACTTTTTTTGCAACTATATAAATAATCCAAATATATTTGCACCTGAATATAAACTTTAAAACTTACTAAAATGGCTTATAAAATTGGTGACGATTGTACTGCATGCGGCACATGTAAAGATGAATGCCCTGTTGAAGCAATATCTGAAGGCGACATCTATAAAATTGATCCTGATGTTTGCACAGATTGTGGCGCTTGCGCTGATGTTTGTCCTGTTGAATGCATTAAACCGGAATAATACATCGGAAAAAATTAATTCCGAAGATTCGGAACAGAATTTACCAAACATCCCGCAATTTGCGGGATGTTTGTGTTATATAGAATCATTGATACGGTAATAATATATCATACATGCTGACTCAAAACCAGATAAAATTCGTTCGTTCGCTGCATTTGAAAAAGTTTCGTGATGAACAAAGGCAATTTATTGCTGAAGGTCCAAAAATAATTAATGACATCATTGAAAAAGGATTACCTGTAGTTTCATTGTTTGCAAAAAATGAATGGCTGGATAAAAATACTGAAACCATAAGTAAAAACAATATCAACTATTTTGAAGTTAACGATAAGGAACTGGAACGTATCAGCTGCCTTAGTACTCCCAACCAGGTTCTGGCTGTATTAGATTACTTTCCTGGTAAAACTTTTTCAATAAAATCATTTTCAGGAATAACTTTAATACTCGATGGAATCAGCGACCCGGGGAATTTTGGTACGATTATCAGAACAGCCGACTGGTTTGGTATTACAAACATAATATGTTCTGAAAATTGTGTGGAGTTATATAATCCAAAAGTAATCCAGGCTACCATGGGTTCATTTTTAAGAACAACCATATATTATACAAACCTCGAAAAATTTCTTTCTATAAATAAAGGCAATGCTTATGTTTATGGCGCTTATATGATAGGTGAGCCATTATACAATGCCACAAAAAAGGAAAACCCGATTATCATTATTGGAAGTGAATCGAAAGGGATATCACCCGAATTAGAAAAATATATCAATATAAAGATTGCAATTCCACTACAGAATAAAGCAGAAACAACACATGCGGAATCGCTGAATGCATCTATCGCTACGGCGTTGATTTGTTACGAATTTACAAAACAGCAATAAGAACAATTATCTTTTTGGCGGATTATATCCACGTTGTTTGGCCATCTCTTCAAGTCTTTTCTGAAACCCGGATTTTTTTCGTGTACTCGATTTCCTTTTGTTTTCCTGTATTCTTGCATGTATTTTTTCTTCATTAATGGTTTTGCGGATAATCCACATCTGAAGGAAGGTAAACATGTTTGCAAGGAAATAATAATAATTAAGTCCGGCTGAAAAATCGTTTAGTATTCCAAGAAACATTATGGGCATGGCATAGGTCATGAATTTCATTCCGGGCATCTGTTGCTGGGTTCCCATTAACTGGTTATTCAACCTGGTATATATAATTGTTGAAATCGTCATAAGAAGACAGAATAAACTTATATGATCGCCATAAAAAGGAATCTTAAAACCAAAATCATAAATGGAATCATATGATGACAGGTCGGTTGCCCATAAAAAGCTTTGTTGCCTAAGTTCAATAGAAGCCGGGAAAAACCTGAATAATGCAATAAGAATAGGCATTTGCAGTAACATGGGAACGCAACCCGCCATTGGATTCACCCCGGCTTTTTTATATAAAGCCATTGTAGCTTGCTGGCGTTCCATCGCTTTTTCTTTTGGGATCTTATTGTTTATTTCATCAATTTCCGGTTTCAGTACACGCATCTTTGCCCCTGAAAGATATGTTTTATATGCAATCGGAAATAACACTATCTTTAAAATTATTGTAAGAATTAGAATAATGATACCATAGCTTATTCCTGTATTTTCAAGCCAGTTAAAAATAGGAATAACAGCGAATCGGTTTATCCATCCAAGAATATAAGGAGAACTCCATCCTAATGGTATCTGTCTTTCCAGGTCAAGATCGTATTTGCGTAATGTTTTATAATGGTTAGGACCAAAGTACATACGCATTGGGAATGATTGCAACGATTTATTATCAACAGGTACCGTAAGTGTTGAAGTACATGATTTATTAAATTTTGCAGTATCGCTCATATTGGTAGCTATTTTCCCATTCAGGAATCCGTTATCAGCAATCATTACAGAAGAAAAGAACTGTTGCTTATATCCTATCCAGGAAATTTTTGTTTTTAAATCTTTTGAATCGCTTTTGGTTTCTGATAAATAATCAACTTCATCTTCGTAATACTTATAATAAATAGTTGAAGAAGCACGTTCTGTTTTTAAACTTTTTTCCAGTTGATTCAGGTTCATGTTCCAGTTTAAATCCATTGAACTTTGACTGGCGGTAATTATTTCGCCCATTCCAACCAGGTTGATACTGGTTTTTATCATATACTCATTTGCAGGGATGGTGTAACAAAGTTCAATATATTTACTTCTGTCGGGATTAACAGCTGAATCAGGGAACAGGCGCATAGCAATTTTTACAGAATCATTTCCGCTTAATTTTATACTGTCCTTTCCGTTGAATTTCTTTGTTAAAATTGAAGCAGAATAATTCAGTTCTGAAGTGTTAATTACCCTGTTATCGGCATAAAATTTCAAACCAAAAAGTGAAGAATCAGAATGATATAATACAATAGGTTTTTTATCAAAGGTTTTATAATTTTTAAGTTGTATATAACAAATGCCTCCGCCAAAAGTGTTAAATTTAAATTTTGCAATTTCATTTTCAACGATAATTGTTTTCTTTTCACCTTGTGCCGAACCTGCAAATATTCCCAGTTCATCTTTTTGTTTTACAGAAACAGATGAATCGTTGGATGTTTTTACTGAACCGGTATCCGTTTTTAATGAATCACTTTTCAGTTTTTTTATCTTACTTTCGGCAACTGCGATCGAGTCGTTTTTCTTTAACGCTAAAGCAATCGAATCCTGTTCATGCTGCCTTTTTTTTATTTCCGCTTCGGAAGGACGATTGATATAACTGAAAATGGCCATTATTCCAATGATCAAAACCAGGCCTATGATTGTATTTTTATTCATTTATTATATTTTTTTGAGTGGGCAAAGATAAGGGTTTTACCAAACCTGACAAACTAATCATATTCCAAATACATTTGTAACCGATACCGAAAAGTTTGACGCTACAAGTGCAAAATCATTTCTATTAAAAAATTTCATATTCATTAAAAGTGGGAATAAAATAGGTGTAACCCGCTCTGGTCATGTTTTACAAAATTTGTATGAACGAATATTTAATGTCAGAAAAATATTTATTTTTTATTTGCAATTGCAGCTCCAACAAAAGCAACAAACAAAGGATGAGGTTTTGCAACTGTGCTTTTATATTCAGGATGAAACTGAACACCAACAAACCATGGATGAGTAGGAATTTCCATCATTTCAACAAGATTATCCTTGGGGTTTATTCCAACAGGTATCATACCTGCTTTAGTAAATGATTCCAAGTATTTATTGTTGAATTCGTAGCGATGACGATGACGTTCCGTGATCTGTTCTGTTTTATAAATTTCAAATGCTTTTGTTCCTTCTTTAATTTCACACGGATAAACTCCCAGTCTCATGGTACCGCCTTTACAGGAAACTTTTTTCTGTGCTTCCATAATATCAATAACAGGGTTTGTTGTTCGCGGATTCATTTCAGTAGAATGAGCATCTTTTAAACACAGCACATTCCTTGCAAATTCAATAACGGCACACTGCATACCCAAACAAATTCCCAAAAATGGAATCTTATTTTCACGCGCATATTTTATTGCCATTATTTTTCCTTCAATTCCTCTTTCACCAAAACCGGGTGCAACTAATATCCCGTTAAGATCCTTTAATTGTTCTTTTACATTTGATGCATCTATATTTTCGGAATGCAGCATTTTTACTTTTACCTTGCATTGATGAACAGAACCGGCATGAACAAAAGCTTCGCTAATTGATTTGTATGCATCTTTCAGTTCAACATATTTCCCAACTATACCAATATTCACTTCACATACGGGATGCTGCAATTTATAAAGAAACTCTTCCCATTTAGCCAGGTCGGGTTCTTGTTTTTCCGACATGTTCATTTTTCGTAAAACAACTGCATCCAGCTTTTCTTCACGCATTAATATTGGCACCTTATATATTGTATCTACATCAATTGATTCAATAACAGAAGAAGCATCAACATTACAAAATAATGCAATCTTATTTTTCTGATTTTCGCTCAAATGCCTTTCGGTACGACAAATCAACACATCTGGCTGCACTCCCAGTTCGAGCAACATTTTTACACTGTGCTGTGTAGGTTTTGTTTTTAATTCTCCGGCAGCGGAAAGGTATGGCACCAGCGTTAAATGAACAACAAGGCATTTATTTCCCAATTCCCAGCGCATCTGGCGAACCGTTTCAATATATGGAAGAGATTCAATATCGCCTACAGTGCCTCCAATTTCAGTAATAATAAAATCAAACGACCCTTCATTGCCAAGCAATTTCATGCGATATTTTATTTCATCAGTAATATGAGGAATTACCTGAACTGTTTCCCCTAAATAATCGCCACGCCTTTCCTTTTCAATAACCGACTGGTATATTCTGCCGGTAGTAACATTATTTGCCTGTGATGTGGGCATGTTTAAAAAACGTTCATAATGACCAAGGTCGAGATCTGTTTCTGCACCGTCGTCGGTTACATAACATTCACCATGTTCATATGGATTAAGCGTTCCGGGATCGACATTAATATAAGGATCGAATTTCTGAATGGTAACCGCATATCCCCTTGCCTGTAAAAGTTTTGCAAGCGAAGCTGAAATAATCCCTTTTCCCAGCGATGAAGTAACGCCACCTGTTACGAAAATATATTTTGCAGAAGACATAGTAATTTTATTAAAAAATAAGTGCGCAAATTAAAGAATTATTATGAATTACAAGTAATAATATAATCAAAAGAAATGAACAGTTGAAACGGAAATGATTTTGAAGTTAGTTTTAGTTATTGTCAATGGTTGATTGGTATAGCGACTGGTCAGGGTTAAAGTTGAAAGGGAATATGATTACTTACAACCAATAACATTCACCCTGACTAGCTGCCTCACCTTACAACCATAGACATATTAAATAAACTCAAGGATATTAAGTTAGTTTAGTTATTAAAATCAAAGTTAAAACTGAAAATAAAATTCACAGATTTTATATATTGCGCAAATTTTAAATTATGGAAACCTTCAGAACTGTTTTTGACATTCCCGAATCGGAAAGTAAAATAAATTATTTGACGAAAAGTATTTTTATTGGCTCATGTTTTACAGAAAGTATTGGGAATTACCTGAAAGAACTGAAATTCCCAACTATAGTCAACCCGTTCGGAATTGTTTATAATCCAATTTCTATCATTAACTCTATCAAATTTTTATTGGGCGAAAAAAAATTCTCTGAAAAAGATCTGAACTTTTATAATGATGTTTGGTTCAGTTTTTACCATCACAGCCGTTTTTCCGATACCGATAAAAAAAAATGTTTAGAAAAAATAAATGAGACCATTCACGCTTCGTCAGAAGGATTAAAGCAAACCGAATTTATATTTATCACTTTTGGTACATCATTTATTTATACGCACAGGGAAAAAAATATTATTGTTAACAATTGTCACAAACTCCCTTCAGATACATTTACCAAATCATTACTTAATGCAGAAAGAATTTTTTCAGAATACAGTGAATATATAAGCAAACTAAAAGCTGCAAACCCTTCCCTGAAAATTATTTTTACTGTAAGCCCTGTACGCCACATAAATGATGGCATTATTGAGAATCAGCTTAGCAAATCAATATTATTTGTAGCAGTACATAAAATAATTGAAAAATTCAATAATTGTTTTTATTTTCCCGCATATGAAATAATGATGGATGAATTGAGGGATTACAGATTTTACGCCAGTGATATGATTCATCCGAACGAAACTGCAATTGAATATATTCGGAATCGATTCTCGGAAACTTATATTGATGCATCTTCCCGTGATATTATGTGTGAAATAAATAAACTGGTGCAGGCAAAAAATCATAAAGCATTTTTCCCTAAAACAGCTGATTTTGATAAGTTCATGAAAAAATATTTACAAAAAGTATCGGACTTAAAGAAGAAATTTTCTTATCTCGATTTAAAAGAATTTGAAGAATATTTTAAATAATAAAAACACAAGTTTATAAAAAATTTTAGCTCTTCAATAAAAAAGGGAGCTAAATTCGCTCCCTTTTATTTTTTATTGACATAAATAACTTTTCAGCAATTTGCTTCGTGAAGTATGTTTCAATCGGCGAATAGCTTTTTCTTTTATCTGTCTTACTCTTTCCCTTGTCAGATCGAACTTTGCACCGATTTCATCAAGGGTAAGCCCATGACTAATTCCTATACCGAAATATAATTTAATAATATCGCGTTCACGTTCAGTAAGTGTAGATAATGAACGTTCAATTTCT
Organism: Bacteroidales bacterium; assembly: GCA_035353855.1. Classification (NCBI taxonomy): domain Bacteria; kingdom Pseudomonadati; phylum Bacteroidota; class Bacteroidia; order Bacteroidales; species Bacteroidales bacterium. Next base: position 42,629 of record DAOQAK010000006.1, read on the forward strand.
TTTGAAAGCGATTCAAAAATCAAACCTTTGTCGGTATTTGGAGTTTCATCGCCTGAATATACATCCAGAAAACTAATATCCTCGCCCGGAATTATTGGTGCATCAACCGAAAAATGACGTGTATTTATTTTCATTGCATCAACAACTTTTTCTTCAGGTAAATCAAGCGATTCAGCAATCTCATCGGCTGAAGGCAAGCGTTCATATAGTTGTTCCAGGCGTGAAACTTCTTTTGAAATTTTATTTAATGATCCCACCTGGTTCAAAGGTAAACGGATAATTCTGGCTTGTTCGGCAAGAGCCTGTAATATGGATTGACGAATCCACCAAACAGCATACGAGATGAATTTAAATCCCCTGGTTTCATCAAAACGCTGAGCTGCTTTTATTAAACCAAGGTTTCCTTCATTTATCAGGTCAGGTAAACTAAGGCCCTGGTTTTGGTATTGTTTTGCTACTGATACAACAAAACGTAAATTTGCTTTGGCTAATTTTTCAAGAGCCTTCTGGTCGCCGGCTTTAATTTTTTGTGCCAGTAAAACTTCTTCTTCCGCAGTAATTAATTCTTCCCTTCCTATCTCTGATAAATACCTGTCTAATGAAGCCGTTTCACGGTTTGTAATTGATTTTGTTATTTTAAGTTGTCGCATATATCCCTTCCTCTATTTCTTGTCTAAACTACCTCAATATCGTGGTTCTTTTTTCTTAAAAAGAATTGCAAAAGTACTATATTTTTTTTGATATATTAATAATAATTTTTCATAAAATAAATTAACATCTCAATTATACTGAAAAGCAAGATTTTACAATATAGAAAACTTACATTCCAAAACCATAATATGCATGCATTCCGTTTGAATAAATTCCTTCAATCAACACACCACCTTTTTTTTCTTTTAAAGCTGTTTTTAAATCATCAAGAGTTTTTATCTGTTTCTGGTCAATTTTAGTAATGATAAATCCTTCACGTACACCTGCATTTTTCATCAATCCTGCATCAAGCTTCGAAACCTTTAATCCATTTTCTATTCCTAATTCTTTTAATTCATCAGCAGAAAGTGTTTCAAAAGTTGCTCCTAATAATGTAGTAACGCTTTCTTCTTCGCTTTTTACTATTTCTGTAGTATTATTTATATTTTTCAATTTAACAGAAATTTCTTTTTCTGCTTTATCCCTGATGTAAGTAACTTTAACCACATCACCCGGTCTGTGTGTAACTACAGCTTCCTGTAACTCGGAACCACTATTTATTTCTGCTGTACCAATTTTTGTAATCACATCACCCTTTAACAGACCGGCTTCTTCTGCTGCACCAGCATCAGCAAGCGACGAAATACTGATTCCTTTTACTTTGCTTAAACCTTTTTCTTTAGCCAATTTACTATCTACTTCTTCATATGTAATACCAAGGTATGCACGCTGTACACTTTTGTATTTAACAAAATCATCAACGACTTTTTTTACGATATTTACAGGTATGGCAAATGAATAACCTGAATACGAACCGGTATTTGAAGCAATGGCGGCATTAACACCTATAAGTTCTCCTTTAGTATTTACTAGCGCACCTCCACTATTGCCAGGGTTTACAGCCGCATCTGTTTGAAGGAACGATTCGATAGAAGAATTTTTTCCAAGAATATTTAAATTGCGTGCCTTTGCACTAATTATCCCGGCAGTAACGGTTGAAGTGAGGTTAAAAGGATTTCCAACAGCCAGCACCCATTCACCAACTTTAACACTATCGGAATTCCCATAAGAAAGATAGGGTAAATCTTTTTCATCAATTTTTATTAAAGCCAGGTCGGTTCCGGGATCGGTACCTACAATTTCCGCTTCATATGTTCTTTTATCATTCAAAGTAATTTCAATATAATTGGCATCCTGTACCACATGATTATTTGTTACAATGTAACCATCGGAAGTAAGGATAACACCGGAACCGGATATTTTTGCAGGCGAATAATAATTTTTTGAACCCCAGGGATCCCATGAACCTCCAAAAAAATCATCGTATACAGAACTCTTTTGCTGATATTCTGTTTTTATATGAACTACTGCATGTACTGAAAGTTCGGCAGCTTTAGTGAAATCGAGATTGGCAGGAATCACAACCGGAGATGATGAAGGAGCCTGCTGAAAATTATTGTTTTGAAATTCTTTTGCTGCCTGTGTTTTGTTTATCACATCAGTTTTGCTTACCAAATAGGATGTTGATACAGCAAACAATCCGCCTGTAAAGGCAACCAACATAAAAGTCATAATTTTTTTTGCTTCCATATAAAATAATTTTTTTTTAAAACTCGCTTAGGTTATCAATTTTTATGCCTTGAAATATAAATGTCAGTATCGACAACCACTATATTTTCAAGGTATTTTCAAAAACGACAACATATTCATGATATTGTTAGTCCATTGTTAAAAATTGTTAAGCAATCTTATATCGCAAACTACTGCTATTTTTTATACTTTTGCAAATAAAATTTATCTGACAGCTTGTCATTAGCCTAACATGAAAAAAAATAAAAATCGTTTTGCGTTTTTACTGGTAGGAATACTTATAGGGTTCCTGGTAGCATGGAGTATGATATGGTGGCAGGGAAGTTCAGGTGTCAGCAGAAATTTATTTAAAAATGTAAAAAACTATTTCAGCAATTTATTTAGCAACAACGACAAAGAAGATTACACGCTGATATCTGATAACAATACAGACAATAATAAATACAAACCCGATCCACTACTCAATCCAAAACCTAAAACCGATTCTGTTTATTTCGATTCTACCGGTATTGACTTATCCAATCCGGATGCTCTTGATGAATTTCTCGCTATGTATAATGGGGAATTGCCCGATTCATCATTATTTGATTCTATTTTAAAAAATCAGAAAAATGTTGATATCAATAATTACAATGATAAATCATCCGGAGATATCAAGGTTAAAAAAGATAAACTCATCTATGCAAAATATTTTACAATTCCCGGCTTAGAAGAATTTTTCAGCAATGACAAAATAGATTCATTATTGATCGATGAAAATGTTCATGAAAAAAGCAGCAACAAACTTCTTGTTGAATTCTGGAAATCACCAATAAATTATAAAGGTTATAAAACAAATAAAAACAAACTGGTATTATTCGGTATTGATCAATTAAATATGATCTCATTTAAAATGCAGAATAAAATCCTTTATATGAAATATACTTCGGATTATTATCAGATCGACCGTTCGGTTGAATTCAAGTCGCTTATTCCACTTAATAATCCCAATATTATAAGTCAACTAAGTAACCGATGAAAATTAATTTTTCCAAATATCAGGGTGCCGGAAATGATTTTATCATGATTGATAACAGAAGTCATATCTTTAAGAATTATATAAACCAGGCATCCGTTATATCTTTTTTATGTCATCGTCGGTTTGGCATAGGCGCCGATGGACTTATACTGATTAACAAAAGCAATGATGGTGATTTTAAAATGGTTTATTTTAATTCCGATGGAAAAGAAGGAAGTATGTGTGGCAATGGGGGTAGATGTTGTGCAGCATTTGCACACGATTTGGGAATCATAAAAAGTAAAACTGTTTTCAGCGCTACCGATGGATTTCACCAGGCACAAATCATTGCTGTTAATAAAAACGAAACCATTGTAAAACTTCAGATGTGTGATGTTTCAAATATTATTAAAGAGGAAAAATATTTTATTATAAATACCGGTTCGCCGCATTATGTTACGTTTACAAAAAACGTAAAAGACATGGATGTATTTACTGAAGGGAAAAAAATCAGGTATAGTAAAGCATTCAAAAAAGAAGGGATCAATGTAAATTTTGCAGAGCCTTTGGATGGACATATTTTTGTAAGAACATACGAACGTGGTGTGGAAGATGAAACACTTTCATGCGGTACCGGATCTACAGCTACGGCAATTGCAGCAAACGAACTTCATTTACTTAAAGGCAACACCTGTAATTTGATTACTCTTGGCGGAAATCTTTCGGTATATTTTAATAAAATAAACAAAACACAATATACCGATATATGGCTTCAAGGGCCGGCAACCTGCGTTTATAAAGGAGAAATATCCATTTAAAAATTTAGAAAAAATTATCATGAAAGGGAAAAATATTTCTTTCCGCGCTCCCGAACCCGCTGATATTGATATTCTGTATAAATGGGAGAACGATACACGTATCTGGCATTTAAGTAATACTGTAGCTCCTTTCTCGCATCATTTACTTGAAGAATATATTCTGAATGCTCAACAGGATATTTATGCTGCAAAACAATTGCGATTAATGATTGTTGAAACTGACAACAATAAAACTATTGGGTGCATCGACCTTTTCGATTTCGACCCGTCAAACCAAAGAGCAGGTGTCGGGATTTTAATCAGCGAGGAATACCGCAGCAAAGGCTATGCATCACAAGCACTCGAAATTCTGACAGATTATGCTTTTAATACTTTACATCTTCACCAGTTATTCTGCAACATTACATCCGATAACGAAAACAGTCTGAAGCTTTTTAAAAAATTCAAATTTGAAATCATCGGGCTTAAAAAAGAATGGATTCTGCAAGGCAAAACATGGAAGGATGAATACATTTTACAATTAATTAATAAATAATTTCTTTTTCAAATGGCTAAAAAAGGAAAATCAGTTTTTTTTAAAATAATAGTGATCACGGGTGTTTTGTTAATACTGGCAGGAATCTTCACTGCATACAAAGCATATACTATCCTATACAAATCAAATGTTAAGCTTGACGATAAAAATAGTACTTACCTATATATAAAAACCGGTTCCGATTTTAATGAAGTATTAAATCAACTCAATACAAATAAAATAATTTCCGATGCTTCATCATTTGAATGGCTTGCCGATTATAAGGATTATAAGAATCATGTAAAACCCGGCAAATACACGATCAAAAATGGAATGAACAATAATGAACTTATTAACATGCTGATGTCGGGCAGGCAAGAACCTGTAAAGCTTGTATTTAATAATGTGCGTACCAAATATCAGCTTGCCGGAAAAATGTCTTCACAGCTTGAAGCCGATTCGTTATCAATAATTGAACTGCTTGATAATGCAGATTACCTCGATTCACTTGGGTTTACAGTAGATAATGCTATTGCTGTTTTTATTCCAAACACATACGAACTCTATTGGAATACTTCTGCCAAACAATTATTTGAAAAAATGAAAAAAGAATTCGATAAATTCTGGAACAACAGTCGTAAAACAAAAGCAGAAAATGCAGGACTATCTCCTGTAGAAGTTGAAATTCTTGCATCCATAATACAGGAAGAAAGCCGGAAATATGACGAAATGCCCACTATTGCAGGTGTTTACATCAACCGCCTGAATAAAGGAATGAAATTGGAAGCAGATCCAACAGTTAAATTTGCAATTGGTGATTTTTCAATCAAACGTATTTTGAAAAAACATTTGCTCACTGATTCCCCATACAACACATATCAAAACAAAGGACTACCACCAGGTCCGATATGTTTACCCGATTCACGAATAATCGACAAAGTCCTCAATTACGAAAAACATAATTATTTATTTTTCTGTGCAAAGCCTGATGGCTCGGGATATCATTCATTTGCCAAAACCAGCGCTGAACATTCGCGCAATGCACAAATCTATCATCAATACCTGAACACGCTTAAAATAAAATAGAAGCTCATTTTATAGCTATTTTATTTTTTTATGATTTGCATCATTATTTTTTTTAATTTAACATTTAAAATTACAATTGCCTATGCAAGCCATAACCAATCTCTTCGAAGAAAGTGTAAAAAAATTTGGTAAGAATGCGTATCTGTACGAAAAAAAAGATGATACTTATCAATATTTAACTTATAAAGAGGTTCATCAAATTGTATATCAGTTAGCTTCAGGACTTTTAAATATAGGTGTAAAAAAAGGTGACCGTATTTCAGTTATCTCAGAAGGAAGGAACGATTGGGTTATATCTGAACTGGCCATTTTATATGCCGGGGCAATTAATGTTCCTTTATCTGTAAAATTAACCGAACCTTCCGAACTTGAATTCCGGTTAAAACATTCAGAAGCGCATTATATCATTTCTTCTGTTTCTCAATTAAAAAAAATAAGAGAAATAAAAGCGAAATTAAATTTAGTAGAAAAAATTATTGTTCTTGATGCTTTAGAAAAATATGAGGACAAAGAAATTTTTTCAGGTGATGTAATCAAGGCAGGTGATGAATTTCTTAAAACAAACCTAAAAGATTTTAATGAAAGATGGCAATCCGTAAAAGGTGATGATATTGCAAATATTTGCTACACTTCAGGCACCACTGCCGAACCAAAAGGCATCATGCTTTCGCATCGCAATTATACAGCAAATGCGGAACAATCGTTAAGCCTGATGGATGTTCCGGAATATTACACATCCCTTTTGATATTACCATGGGATCACGCATTTGCTCATGCCGTAGGAATATACAGCATCATGAAAGCAGGAGCATCCATTGCCTCTGTACAATTGGGTTCTTCGCCCATTGAAACATTAAAAAATATTCCAATAAACATAAAAGAAATCAGACCTCATTTCCTGTTAAGTGTTCCGTCGCTCGCAAAAAATTTCAAGAAAAATATTGAAACAGGAATAGCAGCTAAAGGAAAATTCATCCAGAAATTATTCAATAAAGGAATAAAGCTCGCCTATTATTATAATGGCATGAGTAGTTTTGAAAAAGGAAAAGGGAAACGCATTTTCCTTAAACCAATATTAAAATTATTTGATATAATTATTTTTAAAAAAATTAGAAAAAATTTTGGCGGACGGCTTCATTATTTTATTGGCGGAGGAGCTTTGCTTGATACTGAAATTCAGAAATTCTTTTACGCGATAGGAATACCAATGTTCCAGGGATATGGCCTTACTGAAGCATCTCCGGTTATCTCATCCAATTCTGAAAGAAAACACAAAATAGGTTCATCAGGTTATCTGGTTTCAAATCTGAAATTAAAAATTTGTGATACCAAAGGGAATGAACTACCGGCGGAAGAAAAAGGTGAAATTGTGATACAAGGCGAAAATGTGATGACCGGTTATTGGAAAAATCCGGAAGCTACTGCCGAAACTATACGGAATGGCTGGCTTTACACCGGCGATCTGGGTTATATCGACAAAGATGGATTCCTGTTTGTTTATGGTCGTTTCAAAAGTTTATTGATTGCTGATGATGGCGAAAAATACAGTCCTGAAGGAATAGAAGAAGCTTTTATCGGGCAATCGCAATACATTGATCAATGTATGCTTTATAACAATCAAAATCCATATTCTGTATGCTTGATTGCGCCTAATGTTACAAATTTAAAAAAATGGATAGAAGAAAATGGACTTCGCTTTGATTCGAACGAAACGGTGATAAAAGCATTGAAATTAATTGAAAATGAAATAAGTTTATACCGTAAAGGAAATAAGTTTGACGGGGTGTTCCCGCAACGCTGGTTGCCATCAGCAATAGGAATAATAAGCGAAGCATTTACTGAAGAAAATCATATGATGAACAGCACTCTTAAAATTGTAAGAGGAAAAATAATCGAGCATTATAAACCTACTATTGATTTTTTGTATATGCCGGAAGCAAAGGATATTTGTAACTCAAAAAATATTTATGCAATGAAAGAAATTTTCAGGAATTTCAATTTATAAATATTCTGCATATTAACATTATAGTAAGGTATCAGAAGGTTTGTTAATAAAATTTATTTTTATTCATATATAAAATTTTATATTTTTACCGATAACAAAAATTAAACTCTAAAATAATATGAAAAGAATTGCAGCTATTATTTGCATTTTTGCAACTTATTTTTCGGCACAGGCGCTGAATCCTTCGAGGACTTATTCTGTTTCTCCATCTGATTACGGAATGACTTATGAAGAAGTTTCAATCACTACAGAAGATAATGTTACATTATTCGGATGGTTTTTTAAAACTACCGAAGCCTCAACAAAAGTAATGATAATGAGCGATGACGGTAATGGCAACATGGCAGATAACTTTGAACTTGCCAGTAATTTCATTACTCTCGGGTATAATGTATTGATGTACGACTACCGTGGATACGGTAAAAGCAGCGACTTTACCATAAACAATAATTTTTTTATTTATGCCCAGTTCCAGAAAGATATAGAAGCAGCCATTGATTACATAAAAAAATACCAGGCTAAATTGCGTTCTATTAATTTATATGGAATAGGAATAGGCGCAGGACTATCATTATCAGTTGGAGCCAACCATGCTGAAATTACTAAAATCATTGCTGATTCCCCTTATAATAATTTCGAGAACATGAAAAAAGTCATCAAAGAAATAAATGGCGCTGATGCATTATTTCCATTGGCATATAATAAAAATTATTTAGAACCTACGTATGCACTCGAATCAAAAGGCGGCACATTAGCAGGGATATTTTTTATTGCCGGAGAAAATGAAAATATCTTTAATCAGAAAATTGCAAAAGAACTCAGCAAGATTCGTAGCAGCATAAGTTCTACATACATTGTAAAAGGTGCAACTATGTCTACTACTTTCTCCTCGAACAAATCAAAATATTTCGACGAGATAAGTAATTTCCTGAAATAAAAAATATTCTATTTATAAAAAGGAAGTCAAATCTGGCTTCCTTTTTTTATTTTTGCACCTTACAATTTTAAATTTCAAACTTAATACTTTATAAATATTAATAAAATGGGTGCATTTAAAGCTTATGATATCCGCGGGGTATATAACAAAGATTTCAATAAAGAAGACGTTTACAAAATAGGTTTTTATTTACCCGAATTACTAAACGCATCTAAAATCCTTGTAGGACGTGACGTTCGCACATCATCACCGGAAATTTTTGAATATCTTTCAAAAGGAATAATCGATAGCGGAGCAGATGTTCACTACATTGGTCTTTCTACAACACCTATGGTATATTACCTTACAGCGAAATATCATTTTGATGCATCGGTAATGATCACAGCTTCTCATAATCCAAAAGAACATAACGGGCTGAAAATTTCAAGAACCAATGCGTTGCCTGTGGGCTTTGATACAGGACTTGGAGAGTTGGAAAAGCTTGTTAAATCAGCAAAGCCAGAGGCTGTTTCAAAAAAAGGAAAGATAATCGAAATGGATATTCGCAATGAATATATTTCTTTTTTGAAACAATATCTAAGCGATTATTCCAATTTAAAAATAGCTGTCGATTGTTCAAACGGCATGGCTTGCCTGCTTATCAAAGAATTCCTGAATAAAGACATTCAATATTTATATGATGAACTTGATGGGACTTTTCCCAATCACGAAGCCAACCCGTTGGAAGAAGAAAACGTGGAAGACCTGAAACGTTTGGTATTAAAGGGAAAATGTGATGTCGGCGTAATATTCGATGGGGATGCCGACCGCGTAATGTTTGTTGATGAGAACGGAAAATTTGTTTCACCAGATTTAATGATTGCTGTTCTTGCTCACTATTTCCTCGAAGAAAAAGGATTAAAAGGAAATATACTGCAGGATATACGCACATCAAAAGCGGTAGCAGAATATATTGAAAATTTCGGAAGCAAAATGCACATGTGGCGTGTAGGCCGTGCTTATGCAGCCATGAAACTTCGCGAAATAAACGGGATATTTGGCGGTGAACTGGCAGGTCATTATTACTTCAAAGATTTTTATTATTCCGATTCAGGAATAATGGCATCGCTTATTATTCTTGGCGTTTTAAGCAAGATGAAGAAAAAAGGGATTTCATTTTCACAACTTATAGGCAATATTGCTAAATATGCAAATTCGGGAGAAATAAATTTCGAGATTGAAAAAAAATCAGAAGCAATGGAGCAAATAAAAAATTATTTCACTTCGCTCGAAAAACCTGTTGCCTTCTATGATTTCGATGGATACCGTATTGAATTTAAAGACTGGTGGTTTAATGTGCGCCCTTCGAACACCGATCCATACCTGCGTTTCATAGCCGAAGCAAATAATCAAAATTTGCTCAACGAAAAAATCGAAAAAGTAAAAGAAATAATAAAAGGTATTTGATTTGAAATTAAAAAACATAACCATATCACTTATTTTATTGCAAATATCTTTTGCTACACTGGCAAAAAGTATTTCGTTTCCGCCTGATACGCTTAATAAAAAACGCTTACATGCAGTAATCGCAACCGAAGCAGTTACAGTTGCAGGAACATTATACTTGCTAAATAACTTATGGTACAAGGATTATCCGCGTTCTTCATTTCATTTTTTTAACGATAATAAAGAATGGTTGCAAATGGACAAAATCGGTCATGCCACTACATCCTGCTCTATTGGCGCTGTTGGTTATTACTCGTTAAAATGGTGTGGTGTTGAAAACAAAAAAGCGATATGGTACGGTGGCGGATTAGGTTCTGTTTATATGCTTACAATTGAAATTCTCGACGGACTTTCGAGCGAATGGGGCTTTTCGTTGGGCGACTTTTCGGCAAACACATTTGGCTCGGCGGTTTTTATGAGTCAGCAATTGGCATGGAATCAGCAACGAATTGTATTCAAATGGTCGTATCATCCTACTGAATTCGCTGATTACAGACCTGATTTACTCGGCAGCAATTTCCAGGAGCATATGTTGAAAGATTACAACGGGCAAACTTACTGGCTTTCCGGGAATATTTCTTCTTTTCTAAAAAAAGATTCTAAATTTCCGAAGTGGCTCAACGTTGCTGTTGGTTACGGTGCAAATGGAATGATTGGTGCAAACGGAAATCCTGATACATATAATGGCGCTACAATGCCGGTATTTAAAAGATACAGGCAGTTTTATATTTCTCCGGATATTGATTTTACACACATTCCAACAAAATCAAAATTTTTAAAAGCAGTTTTTTACACATTGAACTTCTTAAAATTTCCGGCTCCAACATTTGAATTTTCAAAAGAAAACAATCTGAAGTTCCATATTTTATATTTATAAAACCTGTTTTCTGAAAGCAGCTTTGTGCAATTTTATATCTTTGCAAAATAATTTTTCAAAAATGAAAATATCAGTATTTATAATATTATCGTCATTTATATTTTTCTCAGCTTGTAAGCCAGGCCCGGAAAAAATTGACAACATGCTTAATGAAGCAAGTGAAAAAATAAGAAAATCCGATAATAAAGGAGCTATTGAAGAACTCACAAAAATTATCGGGTACGACAAAGAAAATTATAAAGCATATTATTACCGCGCTAATGCAGAATTTAATTTAAGGCAAACCAAAGAAGCTATTGCTGATTACACTAAAGCCATTGAAATAAAACCCGATTATGCCGATGCATTTTTTAACAGGGCCAGTTGTAAATATTACCTCAATGATACCGATGGAGCCTGCAACGACTGGCATAAAGCTTTTGAACTTGGGAAGCCTAATACCGGGGATATGCTGAATAATTGCGACTAAAAAACTTTACATAGTTTAATAATTTTCCTTATGAATTTAAAACCCGGCGACAGAGTCAGTTTCCTGAACGAAAAACGCGATGGTATTGTAAAAAAGATTTTACAAAATAAAATGGTTATTGTTGAAATTGAAGATGGCTTTGAAATACCTGTAATTTCAAGCGATCTGGTAAAGGTGAATGCTTTCGATGACGAAGAACAAAACGATAATAAATATTCAAATCGTAAGAACGATACACAACCTGAACCTGAAGAAAGATTCCCTGAACGATTTGGTTTTGATACTTCATTAACAGAAGATTTAAAATTAAAAAAAGGATTTTATATTGCATTTATTCCCGAAAATGATGAACAGATGCTGCAAGGCAATTATGCTGTTTACATTTTAAACAACACCAAACAGGATGCACTCTTCACTTATTACCTTAAAGAAAATGATAAATACATCTGTACCGATTTCGATCGTGTTGATGAAGCATCAGCGCTAATGTTATCGAATATTGATAAGTCGCAATTTGAAAAATGGGAGCATATTAAATTTCATTTTATTTATTTCAAAAAAGAAAATGAAATTTTTAAAAATCCTGAAGTAATTGATATACGCGTAAAACCGCTTCGTTTCTATAAAGAAGAAAATTATAATTACGTACCGGCAATAGGTGAAAAATGTTTTTTAATTCCTTTGTCAGAAAAAGAAGTACAACAACCCGAAGAATGGAAAGAAGAGCAATGGAAAAACGAAAAAGTTTTAAAATCGCCCGGTATTAAAATTATTGGACATATAAAGGATATGGCGAAACCTTCACCATTCCCCAAAGAACACATAATTGAACATGGCGTTGCCGAAGTTGACCTTCACATTGAAGAACTTGTTGATGATTTGTCAAAATTTAAAAACAATGATTTTTTAAATTTTCAAATTGAATATTTTATAAAAATGCTGGATAGTGCTATTGCCAATAAATTTAAAAATATCATTTTTATTCATGGCGTAGGTAATGGAAGCTTAAAGAAGGAAATTATTACCAAGCTGAAAAATAATTATCCCGACCTTTCATACCAGGATGCATCAATGTTAAAATATGGTAAAGGGGCAATAAATATTTCACTGTAATATCACCAATTTGAATATTTACTAGCAAATTCGTACCTTTGCATTTCAAAGAAACTGTTCTTTCTATTACTGGCAGCACGTTCTATCGCTCCGACTTTTAGTCGGGGAGGAAAGTCCGGACAACACAGAGCACCATACTTCCTAACGGGAAGGTTCCTGATTATATCGGGAAACAGAAAGTGCCACAGAAAATTACCACCCGTCATTATTGACAGGCAAGGGTGAAAACGCGAGGTAAGAGCTCACGACACGGTTTGGCAACAAGCCGCGGGGGTAAACCTTATGGGTTGAAAGGCCAAATATACCGGGAATTTTACCAATTGGTAGATAAAGGGCTGCTCGCCCGCTCCCGGGGGGTAGGCTGATTGATCACGACAGTGATGTCGTGGATAGATAAATGATAGAATTCCATTGAAAGATGGACCACAGAATCCGGCTTACAGTCCTGCCAGAAATAAAAAAAACCCGTCATTACTGGCGGGTTTTCTTTTAAACATCTTCTTCAATTAAATCTTTTTAACATTTATAGCGTTTGGGCCTTTTCGACCTTCGGTAATGTCAAAAGAAACTTTGTCATCTTGTTTAATTTTTTCAGTTACTGCTGAAAGGTGAACAAAAATCTCTTCACCTGTTTCGTCAACTTTAATAAAGCCATAACCTTTGGCTTCGTTGAAAAATTTTACTAAACCTGTTTTCATAAAATAAATTGTAATAATTAATAATTAGTATTTTGCAAATTTACACAAATTTTATGAATAATCAACTGTGAATAACTAATTCCTTATATAAAACCTTAACCCATTATTAATTATTAATTTAGCCCGTTTTAATTAAATTCATAATCATGAAAAAAATTATCATTGCTGTTTTCGCACTGATACTAACCACTACAGCCATATATGGTCAAAAAACTTTAGTATATATGGATCCGGTGGCAGAATATCAAAAAGGACTTGATTTATTCAGCAAAGAAAAATATAATCCTGCACTGGAATCATTCTCGAAAATTATTGATGCCATCAGCGATCCACAATCGGATATGCGCATTACTGCTGAATACTATGCGGCAATCTGTGCCGTTGAGCTTTACAACAATGATGCGGAATACCGTTTAAAAAAATTCATTGGGAATTATCCTGAAAATTCAAAAGCTAAAATGGCAGGATTCCAGTTAGGTAAACTTGAATACCGACAGAAAAAATACCGCAAAGCTTCAAAATCATTCGAAAATGTTGATGTTTACGATTTAGCCAATGATGAACTCCCTGAATATTATTGCAAACTCGGGTATTCCTATTTTATGCAGGACGAGTATGATAAAGCAAAAAAACAATTTTATGAAATAAAAGATATTGATACAAAATATTTCGCTGCTTCAAATTACTACTATGCACATATAGCTTACAATGAAAAAAATTATGAAACGGCTTTAAAATGTTTTAAGAATATTGAAAACGATAAAGATTTCGGTTCTATTGTCCCCTATTATATTGTACAGATCTACTACCTCCAGGAAAAATATGAAGATGTAATTAAATACGCCCCTACCCTGCTCGATTCGGCCAATGCCAAGCGTGTTGATGAAATAACAAGAGTATTGGGAGAATCATATTTTAAAACCGGTGATTATAAAAATTCTATTTCTTACCTTGAAAAATATGCTTCCATTACAAAAAATACGATAACACGTAAAGACAATTACGAGTTGGGTTATGCCTATTATAAAGCAGGTTCTGACATTTCAAAAGCCATTGAATATTTTGAAAAAGTTACCACCGAAAGCGATTCTCTTGCTCAAAATACGTTTTATATACTTGGCGATTGTTACCTGAAGAACAACAATAAAAAATTTGCTAAAAACGCATTCCTGTCAGCTTACAAATTATCGTTCTACCCAGATATAAAGGAAGACGCTTTGTATAATTACGCCAAGTTATCATATGACCTGGCATTGAACCCATATAATGAAGCCATCACTTCTTTCCAGAATTATATGAAAAATTATCCTTCTTCACCCAAAGTTGAAGAAGCAAGAAGATACCTGATCAGCCTTTATCTTTCAACAAAAAATTATAAAGCAGCCCTTTCTTCGCTTGATAGCATGAAAAACCGCGACACCCAGATGAATATGGCTTACCAGAAAATTGCGTACTACAGGGGTGTTGAACTCTTTAATAATAAAAATATTTCCGGCGCTATTGAAATGTTCGACAAGTCAAATAAATATCCTATAAATAAAACCATTAAAGCGGAATGCTTTTACTGGAAAGCCGAAGGACTTTACAGAAATTCAGAATTCGATTCTGCCAAACAGGTTTATGAAGATTTCCTGTTGTTGCCCGGAGCCTTTAGTCTACCAACGTACAACGATGCTTATTACAATATTGGTTATTGCTATTTCAAACAGAAAGAATATAAATCTGCCAATAAAGCATTCCGGAAATATACCGGGAATAAAGATATTACCAATAAAAAAATGCTGAACGATGCCTACCTGCGTATTGGCGACTGTTACTTCATTTCAAAAGATTATTCCGAGGCTGTTGAAAATTACGACAAAGCCATTACAACAAATAATTTTGATATTGATTATGCTATGTTCCAGAAAGCGCTTTGCCTGCATGCTCAAGGCAAATACGACAAAAAAATCAGTACGCTTACAACAATGCTCGAACGTTTTCCAAAAACCACTTACGCCGATGATGCTACATTTGAACTGGCAACAGCATACCTGATAAAAAATGATAACGACAAAGCATTAGAATATTATAATGATATTGTGAAAAATTATCCTTCCAGCAATTATGTAAAAAATGCTTATTTAAAAATCGGGCTTATTTATAATAATGAAGAAAAAACTGAATTAGCTTTACAGGCATTCAAAAAAGTTGTGAGTGCATATCCTGCAACCGATGCTTCGAAAGATGCACTGGAAAACATTCGCGATATTTATTGTGGTCATGAAAAATGCGACAGCTTTTATGTTTATGTAAAAAGCCTTCCTTTTAAATACGGCTCAAACATTGACATGGAACAGGATTCGGTTACTTATAAAGCTTGTGAGAATAATTATTTAAAGAACCAGGATTGCGATAAATCAATCACCAGTTTTAATAATTACCTACAAAAATTTCCGAACGGATATTTTGTTGTTAATGCCAATTACTATAAATCAGAATGTGAATATAAAAATAAAAATTATGATGAAGCTCTGAAAGGCTATGATTTTGTAGCATCACAGCCGCAAAACAAATTCTCGGAATATGCCATTCAGAATGCCGCCGAAATTTGTTATTACCTGAAACGCTACGACAGTGCTGCTACATTTTATTCCAAACTCGAATCGAATGCAGAATACAAATCGAACATCATCGAAGCACGTACAATGATCATGCGCTGTTACTGGAAAGCAGGTAAAACCGATAAGGCAATTAAAGCAGCAAAGAAATTAATTACAACCGAAAAAATCACTTCCGAAGAATTGACCGAAGCATACATCACTATTGGTCGTGCAGCAATGCTCATCGACAGCACTTCACTTGCACAAACCCAGTTTGAATTTGCTTACAAGCAAAACCCCACTTCCGAATTCGGGGCTGAAGCCAAGTACAACCTTGCGCTTATTCAATACAAGCTTAAGGAATATGATAATGCCGAGAAAACAGTTTTTGAAGTAATCAACCAGGTGCCTTCATATGATTACTGGGTAACAAAAAGCTTTATACTTCTTGCCGATATTTATACCAACAATGGAAATGTATTACAGGCAAAAGCTACACTCAACAGTATCATCGATAATTCCGAAAACCCTGAACTGGTTCAAATTGCTCATGAGAAACTAAATACTATAATGCAAACAGAAATTAAGCAGGAACAACAAAAAGTTGAAGAAGATATTGATATCAAGTTCAAGAATAATCCTAATGGCAGTGAAAAAATACCTGAAGAAAATAATAATCAACAAAAGGAGGAAAATAACAATGAATAAAAGCTACAGCCACAGCATATATAAGGCTTTTGTTCTTTGCCTTATTTGTTTTGCTTTTCCAAATTATTTAAAAGCACAAAACGAGGATGTGATAATTATTGAAACATATAAACCCGTTATTTCCGATGCTTTCAAAATCCAGGAAAATCCAAAAATCCCTGACTCTACTGATGTTGAAAAATACAGTACCACATACCAGGTCAATCCTGTGCTTTACGGAACAAAATTCCCCGTGGAACCTATCAAACCAGCAAAAATGATAGGAGAGCCTTTAACCAAGTTTTATAAGTCATATGCAAAACTGGGCTTTGGGAATAAAACTACACCGCTTGCCGAATTCTATTATAGCAACCTGCGTTCAACAAGCCAATCAATAGGTTTTTATTTTAATCACTTTTCTTCATCAGGAAAAATAAAAAAATACGCGTTCCCCGGATTCAGCAATAACGATGCAGGTATATATGCTAAAAAGTTTTACAAATATCATACGCTTACAGCAAACGTAGATTACAAAAGGGATGTGGTTCATTATTATGGCTTCGAGCCATCGAAGTTTCCATATATTTACGATGTGAATAATAAAGATAGTATCAAGCAAAGATTAATGGATATTGGCGGACAATTAAAATTTTTCAGCACTTATGTTGATTCTACAAAGCTGAATCATTATTTCGATTTAAAATATCATAATGCATCTGATTTATATGATGCCGTTGAAGACAATATTGTCTTTAATGCTTTACTGAATAAGAATGTCAAATTCCTTGGAAAATCAATAAAGAATCAAAACTTAAGTCTTAAAACCAAAGTTGATTTTTATAATGATAAGAATAAAATTGATACCGCCGGCAGTGCTGTAATCAGCTTCATACCTCAATTCTCCGCCTCATATGATATTATAAGATTTAATTTGGGATTTAATACTTCTATTGCTGCATGTGATAGTTCAGATATTTTCTTTTATCCTGTTACAAATATTAATTTCAATCTCGTTGATAATATATTTATTCTATATGCAGGAATTGATGGAGGTTTGGAGAAAAATAATTTAGTTAACCTATTTTCCGAAAATCCATTCATCAATACTAAAACACTTAATCTTCAATATTCAAATACAAAGTCAAGGTTCTATGCCGGATTCAGGGGAAGTATAAGTTCGTATCTATCATTTAATGCAAATATTGCAAAATCAAAAATTGATAACCTTCCTTTATTTGTTAATGATTCATCTCTCAATTTATTCAATAAATTCAATGTTATTTATGATAATGCAGGCATAACGAATTTGCATACTGAAATCACATACCAAAAATCAGAAAAGTTAAAAATAATGCTTACCTCAAATTATTATGAGTATAAGATGAATGTTGAAAAACGCGCATGGCATAAACCCGGCATGAATGTTCAGCTTTCGGTCAATTATAACTTGAGAAATAAAATTATTTTAAAAACGGAAGTTTTTGCATTAAACGGTGTTGATGCCAAATGTTATAATACAACAGGCCAGGTACCGGAAATACTAATAAAACAACTTAAAGGCACAGTTGATTTTAACCTTGGATTAGAATACCGATATTCTAAAATTTTATCGGGTTTTATAAACTTCAATAACATAGGGGTGATAAATTATCAGAAATGGTATAATTATCCTACTTATAGTTTTACAGCTTTGGCCGGAATCACTTATTCATTTTGATTTTTAAGATTGAGAATCAGGGTATAAGTTTTCTATAATTTTACATCAGACAAACTGTCATTTTTTTATCACCAAAAAGTTAATAAAATCATTGATTTTACTGCATATTTATTATACCTATCTCGTTCATTTTTCTTATATTTGTCTTCCATTAAAAAATAGTTAAAATAATGAGCGAAAACGAAAAGATTTTGTTGGAAAAAGAAACTTATACCGCAGATAGTATTCAGGTTCTTGAAGGACTGGAAGCCGTTAGGAAAAGACCAGCCATGTATATAGGCGATGTGGGTGCACGCGGATTACATCATTTGGTTTATGAAGTAGTTGATAATTCTATTGATGAAGCACTTGCCGGTTACTGTAATAAAATAGATGTATTTATTAATGAAGATAATTCCATTACTGTTATTGATAATGGTCGCGGTATTCCAACCGACATGCATGAAAAAGAAAAAAAATCGGCACTTGAAGTTGTAATGACAGTGCTTCATGCAGGAGGAAAATTCAATAAAGATTCATACAAAGTTTCCGGCGGTTTACATGGTGTTGGGGTTTCATGTGTTAATGCACTTTCTTCTCACCTTACTGTAAAAGTACATCGAGACGGCAATCTTTATATCCAGGAATATGAAATCGGGAAACCTTTATATGATGTAAAAGCTATTGGTAAATCGGATAAAACAGGTACCGAAACTACATTCAAACCGGATGGCTCTATTTTTATTACTACCGTTTATTCATATGAAATATTGATATCACGTTTGCGTGAATTAGCTTTCCTTAATAAAGGAATAACCCTTACCATTACTGACAAAAGAGAAAAAGATGAAAACGGCAACTATGTTAATGATACATTTTTCTCTAAAGAAGGATTAAAAGAATTTGTAAACTATCTCGATTCCACAAGGGAAAAGCTTATGGAAGAGCCTATCTATATGGAAGGAGAAAGAAATGGTGTGCCTGTTGAAGTAGCAATGCAATACAACTCTTCCTTCTCGGAAAACACACACTCCTACTGTAATAATATAAATACACATGAAGGAGGAACACACCTTGCCGGATTCCGAAGAGCTTTAACCAGGACATTAAAATCGTATGCTGATAAATCAGGAATGCTGGCAAAACTGAAATTCGATATTAATGGTGATGATTTCCGTGAAGGTCTTACAGCTGTTATTTCTGTAAAAGTTCAGGAACCACAGTTTGAAGGACAAACCAAAACAAAACTTGGAAATAATGAAATAATGGGAGTTGTAGACCAACTGGTAAGTGAAATGCTTACCTATTATTTGGAAGAACATCCCAGGGAAGCACATACAATAGTAAATAAAGTTATTCTTGCTGCAACAGCCAGGCATGCTGCACGCAAAGCACGTGAGCTTGTTCAAAGAAAAGGTGTGTTAACAGGTTCAGGTCTACCGGGTAAATTAGCCGATTGCTCCGAAACAGATGCCTCACTTTGCGAGATTTACCTTGTAGAGGGAGACTCTGCAGGCGGAACAGCAAAACAAGGTCGCGACAGAAGATTCCAGGCTATTCTTCCTCTACGAGGAAAAATCCTGAATGTGGAAAAAGCTATGCAACACAGGGTATTCGACAGCGAAGAAATTAAAAACATGTATACTGCTCTCGGTATTACTATTGGTACCGAAGATGACTCTAAAGCGCTTAACCTCGAAAAACTCCGTTATCATAAAATCATCATCATGACCGATGCTGATGTTGACGGAAGCCATATTGCTACGCTTATCCTTACTTTCTTTTTCAGGTATATGAAAGAGCTTATCGAAAACGGTTATGTTTATATTGCAACTCCACCATTATATTTAATCAAAAAAAGTAAAGAAGAACGTTATTGCTGGACAGAAGAAGAAAGACTGGCAATAGTACAGGAACTTTCAAAAGAAGGAAAAGAATCCAATGTTCATATTCAACGTTACAAAGGTCTTGGTGAAATGAACGCCGAGCAACTTTGGATGACCACAATGAATCCTGAATTCCGTACACTTCGTCAGGTTACTATTGAAAATGGTGCAGAAGCTGACAGGATTTTCTCTATGCTTATGGGTGATGAAGTTCCACCACGTCGTGAATTCATTGAAAAGAATGCAAAATACGCAAAGATTGATGCTTAAGAAATAAAAAAAGGGAATTATTAAATTCCCTTTTTTTTATACTGAGTCTTCCTGAAACAATTATTAATAGAAAACCTGTATTATTAAATTTCCTTGATTGTTTTGACTTGCAGATTGATTACCACCTGCATTAAAGTCTTCCGTATTATCTTTAGATTTTCTAGCTCTAACTTTAACTGTATATGATCCCGGAGTATTTATTAGTACATATTTATGAAAACTCCAGAAATGTAGAAATTTATAATTTGTTACACCTGGAGGAGCACCATCCTGCGAGTCAGAAATATCAACATCCTGTAAAGCTACTGTTGCACCATTCATCATAATACCAACTTCAACTGAAGCCAGGGCAGGAATATAAACACCTCCTCCACCTGTAGGAGTTCTTATTTCAAGCGAGCCATATGTTGATATAAAAACTTTTGCAGGAACTGTAGTAATATTTACAACTACAGACAATCCGCTTATATCTTTAAAACTCGTATTGTTAATTGTAGTGATTGAAGATGAAACTTCATAAAAATCAACAGTTGCAGAACCTGTAGGACCTGTAGATCCAGTTGAACCGGTTGCTCCAGCTGTACCCGGGTTACCTGTTGGGCCTGTAGGACCAGTTGTGCCGGGTGAACCAGTTGCGCCGGCTGTGCCTGGGTTACCTGTAGGACCTGTAGGGCCAGTTGCGCCGGTTGCACTAGCGGTACCATCTGCACCAGTTGCACCTACCGGGCCAGTTGGGCCGGTTATTCCATCAGCACCAGAAGGACCAGTTGGACCTGTCACACCATTAATTCCTATTGCTCCAGTTGGGCCTGTCGGACCTGTAGGGCCTGCTGGACCAGTTCCACCAACAGTTCCACCACCAACACCTGCTCCGCATAAATTTACCCAAACAGAATCATCAGGATGTGTAAGCTGATCATCAACTTTAAAATAGAAAAAGCATAGTGTATCAATATCATAAACCAATAATCCCTGAGTTGGATGATCGATAGCCATTCTTTGAATAGTGGTTAATCGCGGCACCAAAAATCCTTTATCAATAGCTGATAAATCAAGAATAGAAGAAGGATCAGGTGTTGTTGTTCCTATACCGACATTTTCCTGTGCCTGTAAAGTGAAAGTAAAAAATGAAAAACAACAGAATACAATCTGAAGAAATGGTTTGAAAATTCTATTCATATTTATAATTTTTTTTCTGATTTTATTATTCTTTTGGGTTTGTTACTTTTTAATAAATTTTTGAACACTAATAATATCATCCGACTTCAAATAAATAAAATATAATCCTCCTGATATCTCTGATAAATCGTAACTCTTTATATACTTTCCTGTACTTTTTTCTATTCTTTCAGAAATTATTTCCCTTCCGATTACATCAATAATTGAAAGTTCCAAATTTATTGATTTATTCATCATAAAAGAAATAAATAAATTATTTTCAGCTGGAACAGGGAATAGTAAAAATTCCGAAATTATTTCATTATAATCGTTAAAACCTGCCGGACCTGGTAAATCTATATATAAAGTATCATTATCGCTTCCGCAGGCATTGGTTGCAGTAAATATAACCATGTATACATCTGCAGAATCATACAAATGAGTTGGGTCGCTTAATAATGATGATTGTCCATCACCAAAATCCCAGTTCCAATCAGTAGCGTTTATTGAAAAATCAAAGAACGATACATCTAACATATTGTTTGAATAGCTTGCAAATGCAACAGGATTTGGATTTACCTGAACATGATATGGAGCTGAAACGGCTTTACATCCTAATGAATCAGTTACGGTAACAATATAATTATTTGTTTCATAAACATCAATATAAGATGTTGTTGAACCACTCGACCACAAATATGTATAGTAAGGAACGGTTGTATGTAAATAAACGGAATCGCCTTCACAGAATGTTGACGGACCTTCGGCAATGATCACTGGTGGAATCATTGGTGCTTCAACGTATACAACAGCTCCTGATGATAATATGCTGCAACTATGATTATCAACAACTGTAACAACATATGTACCCGGAAAAGTTACATCAATTACTTGAGTTGTTTCTCCATTAGACCAATTATATGTTGTGTAACCGGCACCTGCATCAAGAGAAACATCTACACTTGACGAATCACAAAATCCGGTAAGCCCGGAAGGATTAATAACAGGAGTAACTGTTTGATAAAAACCAATCATTACAGTATCTGTAGCAGTACATCCATTTGTACCTGTTACAATTACTGAGTAAGTTGTTACTAAAGCTGGTGTAGCCGTTGGACTTTGAAGATTAGGATCATCCAATGTTGCTGATGGAGACCATAGATATATAACACCTCCACTTGCATTTAATATTGTTGATGTTCCCGGGCATATATTTGTATCAATACCAGCATTTGCTGTAGGAGGAGTGGTATTTTGCGAAATAACAATATCATCAGTCGCAGTACAAGTTCCGTTTGTAACGGTCAACGTATAAGTTCCACCTGCATCAATTGTAGGATTTGCAGTAGCAGCACCTGAAACAATATGTCCACCATTCGAGGCGCTCCACGAATATGTTCCACCACCACTTCCTGATAAAACAAGAGTTGTTGTTGAACAGGTTATTATACCAGGCGCCATTCCTGCTTCTGCAGGAGGTGGAGTATTATCTAAAGTTATTACAACAAAATCAGATGCAGTACAACCATTCCCTCCTGTTACAACAACATTATATGTGCCAGCTGCATCAATTGTTGGAGTTGCTGTATTTGCACCTGAAACAATATTGCCTCCATTTGAGGCAGTCCATGAATATGTTCCTCCGCCACTTCCTGTTAATTGCAAACTTGTAACCGTACAAGTTAGTGTTCCCGGAGCTGTTCCAGCATCTGCAGCAGGAGGTGTTGTATTTTGTGAAACAACAACATTATCTGTTGCTGTACAAGTTCCTTGAGTAACAGTAAGCGTATATGTTCCACCAGCATCAATGGTTGGAGTTGAAGTATTTGCACCAGATACTATATGACCTCCATTTGATGCACTCCATGAATATGTTCCGCCACCACTACCAGATAATACCATTGATGTATTTGCACATGTAATTGTTCCTGGCGATGCACCTGCTTCTGCTGTTGGTAAAACTATACTCTGAGTTACAACAACATTATCCGATGCACTGCATCCGTTCGTTGTAACAGTTAAAGTATATGTTCCCGCTGCATCAATAGTTGGAGTTGCAGTATTTGCGCCAGATACAATATGGCCACCATTAGAGGCACTCCATGAATATGTTCCTCCACCACTACCCGTTAATACCATAGATGTTGATGTACATGTTATCTGACTAGGGGCAACGCCTGCTTCAGCAACAGGTATAGGGTTTACAGTAACCGGGAAATTCCGGAGTATTCCCGGACAAGCACCAGCAGAAGTTTGACAAATTACATCTCCAGATGAAGCAGTACCCCAGTTTACAGTAATCGTATTTGTTCCCTGCCCTGCAGTAATTGTAGCTCCTGCAGGAACTGTCCAAACATAACCTGTAGCATTGGTACTGATATGATAAGTAACTCCACTTAGTCCGGCACATACGCTTGCTGTTCCTGTTACAGTTCCTGTAGCGATACCATCAATAACCGAAATTTCATAATCACAAACATCGCCAGCATAACCATCAACCATAATATAATAAACATTTCCTACAGTTAATGGATTTGCAGTAATCGTAAACGCACCTTCACCTAAACCCTGAGTGGGAGACGTGAAAGCAATATCTGTTAACAAATGAAAGTTATCGCAATTACTTCCTGAATAAATTCCAAATTGAATTCCTTGATGATTGACACAATTGGTAACATCAAATTTTAAAGTAGCAATTGTAGCTTCAGCAGTAAAAGTAATCCATGAATTATTATTTATTATTCCATCAAATTCGCTGCAGGATTGACACATATTACTATAATCACCACCAGAGGAAGCACAGGTTGAACAATCAGGAGTATATGATGAGCTGGTATTGCCTGTGTAACCATCAAGGTTACAAATCATGGGAGCAGTTGAACAATCATCGCTGGCTACGGGGTTCTGCGCCTGACCTTGATTGATTGTAGTTAATATAACGAATAAAAATGACAGTACAGTAAGTACCCATTTTCCAGAAGAATGTAGAAATTTTTTCATTATTATCTGATGTTTAATATGAAAAAAATTAATATCTGTTACGTTTTTAAAAAGGACTTTTTTCAAAAATATGCAAATATAATAAAATATATCATTAAAAAAAAGCATATTAGCATTAATGTTAATATTTTAATAACAATATTGTATAATCTTATCGAAATAAACAACTTCCTATCTCCTTGATTAATATGTTTTCTGTATAATATTTTCGTTTTTAGATAAATAATTAATAATAATCCTTGATATAACAATGATTCGTTAAGTTTTGAGTTTCCCATTCTTCAAAATGACAAAATGCAGTATTATTTTGTCATCTCTAACAATAGCGAGAAATCTTTAATTATCCGCATTTTGTAAAAACTTAACAAACTATTAACACAAGAGGAATTCAGAAACTTTCTAATTATCAGCAAAAAATTCCAGTAATTTTTTTCTATAAATATTAAACAGATTGGAACGGGAAATAAAACCGATATATTTTCCATTATCAATTACAGGAAGGTTCCATATACTTTGGTCTTTGAATTTTTGCATAACCTGTTCCATATTATCATCCATCGCAACAATGTCTGGAGGTTGCATCATTATATCTTTTACAAAAACCTCGTTATACTTTTCATTATCGAACATTATTTCCCTAACATCATCAAGCAACACATAACCGGAAAATTTATCTTCGTTATTGATAACCGGGAAAATATTACGTTTTGAATGAGCAATGATTTTAACCAATTCACCTAAGGTTGCATTTTCTTTCACTACTAAAAAATTTGTTTCCAGCACATCTTCTATTTTTAAAAAGCTTAATACTGCTTTGTCTTTATCATGCGTGATAAGGTTTCCCTGCTGTGCAAGTTTTTTAGTATAGATAGAATATTTTTCAAAAAACCTCATCGTAATGAACGAGATTGAAGAAGTAATAATTAACGGGATAAATAATTGATACCCACCCGTGATCTCTGCTATAAGGAATATCGCAGTTAGCGGAGCATATACCACTCCGGCTATAAGTCCTGCCATTCCTACAAGTGTGAAATTACTTTCTGAAAGATTAATCCACGAAATAGATAGTGTGTTTAGAAACTTTGAAAAAGCAAAACCGGTTACTCCTCCTACAAATAAACTTGGTGCAAATACACCTCCAATACCTCCGCTTCCGGTAGTTGCTGACATAGCAATAACTTTAAAAAATATTAATGCCAAAAGGAAAAGTAAAAAATAAATAAAGTCGTTACTGTATGAATAAAATAAACTGTTATTAAATAATTCCTGAGTATTACCGCTAAGTATCGATTTCATTGCAGTATAGCCTTCACCATAAAGAGGAGGAAATAAAAAAATCAATATACTGACTGCAATTCCACCAAAAATAGCTTTTTTTAAAGGGTTATGAAATTCATTGAAAATTTTTTCAATAAAAGAATTCATCCTGACAAAATATAACGAAATGAAACCAGTGAATATTCCTAACAAAATATAAAAAGGAATATTTTTATAATTAACCGGATCGCGTATAGTAAAATAAAATTCTATTTTTTCACCAAGCAATAACATACTTACAATTGCTCCGGTAACAGTAGTTGTAAGTAATGGAATAATTGAAAATGCAGTAAGATCAAGCATCAGGACTTCCAGCGCGAATATCATACCGGCAATTGGAGCTTTAAAAATTGCCGACATGGCACCTGCAACACCGCATCCAATAAGCAATGTAAGAGTTTTGTATGGCAGGTTAAAAATCTGTCCGATATTCGAACCTATTGCAGCGCCGGTATAAAGGATGGGCGCTTCCATTCCTACAGAACCTCCAAAACCGCCGGTAAATGTACAAGCTACAATGGAAGAATACATGTTGTGTTTTTTTATTTTGCTGTAGCGTTTTGAAATTGCATACAAAACTTTCGACACACCATGGCCAATATCATCTTTCACAAAAAATTTGATATATAAAACCGTAATCAAAATTCCGACAAGCGGGATTCCAAGATAAAGCCAGTCCTGTTCTTCAATTTCTGATGTATTTCTAAGAAAATGTTCAATATAATGAACCGAAGTTTTAAGCAACACCGCAGCAAATCCTGCAATTATGCCTATAACTATACTGAGGATGAAAACAAGATTTTTTCCCTGAAATAATTTTTTTCTTCCCTCCAGAAATCGTATTGTGGAAAAGTATGACATAATAAAAGCAAATATATGAATATCCTTACAAGTGAAAAATTTTTAAGTACTTTTGAAAAAAAAGTAGATTAAAAATTATATGATAAATTTTGAAAAATTCACTCTCACTAATGGTCTTAGGGTCATAGTTCACCGCGATACTTCCACTCCAATTGTTGCCATGAACATACTTTACGATGTTGGCGCACGCGACGAACATCCTGAACGTACCGGTTTTGCACACTTGTTTGAACATCTTATGTTTGGCGGCTCTGTGAATATTCCCAAATACGATGAGCCTTTACAAAAAGTTGGCGGAGAAAATAATGCATTCACCAATAACGACATCACTAATTATTATCTTACTTTTCCTAAACAAAATATTGAAACGGCTTTCTGGCTTGAATCGGACAGGATGCTAAGTCTTGCCTTCTCAAAGAAAAGCCTTGATGTTCAGCGTAACGTTGTTTCCGAAGAATTTAAACAAAGTTTTCTTAATCAACCTTATGGTGATGTGTGGTTATTGTTAAAACCGCTGGCATATAAGGTTCACCCGTATCAATGGAATACCATCGGCAAAGATATTTCGCATATCCAAAATGCGACCATGAAGAATGTAAAAGATTTTTTCAAAAAATTTTATTGTCCGAATAACGCAATAATGGTCATTGCCGGCGATGTAAACACAAAAGAAATAAAACAACTTTCAGAAAAATGGTTTGGTCCTATACCTAAAGGTCCTAAAAACAACCGGAAACTTCCTGTTGAACCGGAACAAAGGAAAGCACGCCGGCTTACTGTAACACGTAATGTTCCTTACGATACCATATATAAAGCATATCATTGTTGCGCCAAAAGCGATAAAGAATTTTATGCAACCGACCTGCTCTCGGATATACTTTCCAATGGTCGCTCTTCACGATTATTTCGCGAACTACTGATGAAAAAAAGAATGTTCTGTGAAATCAATGCGTACCTTACCGGCGATATAGATAAAGGATTATTTATAGTTACGGGTGATCTGATAAAAGGAATTAAAATGGAAGATGCTGAAAAAGCTATACAGGAAGAACTCGATAAAATACAGCAATATATTGAAGATAAAGAACTGGAAAAAGTAAAAAATAAAATTGAATCCTCATTGATGTTTTCCGAAATGAACGTGCTGAATAAAGCGACCAACCTGGCGTTTGCCGAATTGATGGGCGATGCGGGAATAATTAATTCCGAAATAAAAAATTACAGGGCGGTAACAAAAGAACAAATCATGGGGGAAGCAAAAAAAATATTCAGGAAAACCAATTGTTCAACATTATATTACTACGCAAAAAAATAAATGGATAAAATGAAGACGACAATTAACCGAACCATACAGCCAAAAATAAAATCAGTTGAACAGGTATCCCTTCCCAAGCCTATTATTTCTGAACTCGATAATGGGATAAAAGTATATGCTTTTGATGCAGGTACCGAGGAAGTAATTAAAATTGAATTTGTAGTCGAAGCCGGTTCATGGTACCAGGATAAAAAACTTCAGGCTTTTTCAACAATTAAAATGCTCACCGAAGGAACAAAAAATCATACCGCAGCAGAATTGGCTGAAATTTTTGATTTCTATGGAGCCTATGTTGAAACCGAATCGGAACGCGATTATACCTATATCACTCTTTATACTTTAAATAAAAATGTTGAAAAACTTTTACCTGTATTTGCCGAAATCATTAAAGAACCGGTATTCCCCAAAAAAGAACTTTCTGTATTATTGACCAATACCAAACAAGATCAAATGGTTTCCATGCAAAAAGTAAGTTACGTTGCAAGAATAAAATTTGCCGAACAACTTTACGGAAGTTCTCATCCATACGGTATAAGCCCGAAACCTGAAGATTACAGAAAAATTACTACTGATGATTTGATGCAGTTCTATAAAAAATATTATGTTCCTGAAAATATACGAATAGTCATTTCAGGAAAAATTCAAAAAAATATTATAGAACTTTTAAATACACACTTTGGTAAATCAAAAAACACATCGGGTAAAAAAAAGATTACAAAGTTGTTCCCTGTTGAACCTGCAAAAGAAAAAAAACAAATCATACTACAGCAAAATGCATTGCAATCGGGTTTACGTTTAGGAAAAATCCTTTTTTCTCGCAATCATCCCGATTTTATAGGTATGAATATTCTATCCACCATATTGGGTGGCTATTTCGGCTCCAGGCTTATGACAAACATAAGGGAAGACAAAGGATATACCTATGGTATTGGATCAGCAATAATATCCATGAGGCATAGCGGGTATATTTTTATTGCTTCTGATGTAAGCGCCAATTGCCGGGAGAAAGCAGTTGATGAAATTTATAAAGAAATAGAAAGGTTACGTAAAGAACCCGTTCCTCAAAAAGAACTCGAACTGGTTAAAAATTATATGGCCGGAACATTTTTACGAAAAATTGATGGTCCTTTTGCTATTGCTGAACGGTTTATTTCCACTTTAGATTATGGTTTGGACTTTAATGAATACTTTACCAACTATATTAATACCATAAAGAGCATTACATCAGAAGAAATTATTAAACTGGCATCCAGACATTTACAGAATAATTCGTTTTTTGAAACCATTTGTGGAAAATAATTTTCAAAACGAAGCAACCTTTTACACCTTTTCACTGTCTATATAGTAGGTTTTGGTTAGCCATGTTGAAATTAATGTGTTAATCAATATGGTTCTTTGATTTAATCTATCCTCGGGGCTGTCTCGAAATTACAAATGTCATACCTACCTTTCGCTGCCTGCAAAAAAATTGACATGATTGAGTAATTTCAAGACAGCCTTTTTATTTTGTTAGTAAGACAATATCATTTTATGACAATATTTTTAATAATTTTGCATTTATATTACCGACACACAAACACAGTTTGGCTATGAAGCCAATAAAATTTATTTTTTCTTTTATATTTTTTCTGCATTTCATGTCTGTTATTGCTTCAGGTAATAACGAAAGATTTATTTCATTAATAAATGAAAAAATTGTTTTGGATTGTCCAGGTTTCAGGTGTGTATCCGTTAATCAAACCGGCGATGTAACGCTCTCATGGGTTCCTCCTGCTGACCCTTCAAATACCTTTAACAGTTATCATATTTTTTCATCAACAAATATAAACGGACCTTATACCGAAATCGACAGTATATTTAATTATCATATTACCTCTTACACTCACGTTGGAGCTAATGCAAATAATCATACTTTGTATTATTTTTTAGAAACGCGTTCCGACAGTTCAATTTCATTGCCTTCCGATACATTGCAAACCATTTATTTAAGTGTTGTCAATTCGATGACAGGTACAGCTGAATTAATATGGAACCCAATTCACGACCCTGATTTATCTACATCAACCGGATGGTACCATATTTACAGGGAATATCCTACCGGAATATGGAATCTGATTGACTCAACACAGTTGCTGAAATATTCCGATACTGTAAATTTCTGTAATACATTATTAAATTATTACGTAGGTATTTCTGATGAATCGGGATGTATCTCCACGTCAAATATCGATGGCGACCTGTTCCAGGATATCAATGCTCCATCCACACCTAATATTGATTCCGTCAGTGTCAACCCGGCTTCCGGAAATTCTGTTATCGGCTGGAATGCTTCACCATCAGGCGATACAGAAGGTTATATTATTTATGAAAATGAAAATGGAATATGGGTTCCCATTGATACGGTCATGGGCGGAACAGTAACATATTATGAAAACAATTTACCAAACTGGTCAGATCCTTCATCATCTTCTCTTTCATATAGCGTTGCTTCGTTCGATAGTTGTAAGAACACAAGCCCGATCAGTAATTTTCAAAATACCATATTACTTTCAAACCGATTGGATATTTGCGGCGGTGAAATTTCGTTAAACTGGTCATCATATATTAATATGCCAAACAATGTAAATGGATATAAAATTTATGTTAAAGAAAATAACGGGTCTTTCACCCTTGCAGGAATAAACTCTTCATCAACATCATCATTTATTTATTCACCTATTAATCCATTCTCGGTATACGTATTTTATGTACAGGCATTCAATAGTGATAATACAATAACTTCTTCCTCCAATCCGGACACAGTTTTTGCTTATTCGCCAGACTTACCACAGTTCGTCTATCTTCAACATGCCAGTGTAAAAAATAATAGTTATGTTGAACTGAAAATATTGATTGACACTTCAGGTTATACTTCAAATTGTAAAATATTAAGAGCTGACAGTACCGGAATTTACAATGAAATAGGCAATGTCAGTCCTTCCTCCAATTCGAATATTATTTTGTACAACGATATGACAGCAATGGTGAACGAACAAAGTTATTGCTATAAAGTTATTCTTACTGACAGTTGTGGAAACGAACTAATGGAAAGCAACCCGGGATGTACAATTTTACTTTCAGCTATAGCAGAAAAAAACATGATCAATACTTTGACCTGGAACGAATATTCGGAATGGCTCGGAAACGTTAGCGAATACAATATATACCGTTCTGTTAATGATGTATGGGGCACCAATCCTATAGCCACACTTTCGCCCGGAACAACATCATATTCTGAAGATGTTTCATCATACATTTCTTCAAACGGAAATTTTAAATATTACATCGAAGCCCTTGAAGGTACCGGAAACCCTTACCTATGCACCGATAGCAGCTTTTCAAATGTAGCTGAAGCAACACAGCCTCCACTCTTCTTTATTCCCAATGCATTTGCACCAAACGGGTATAATAAAATTTTTATTCCTCAAACTGTTTTTGTTGATGCACAGGATTATCAGTTCACCGTTTACAACCGATGGGGACAAATTGTTTTTGAAACTACTGATTTGCATACCGGATGGGATGGCACTTTTGAAGGTGAATTATTACCGCTGGGTGTTTATGTTTATCATTTTCAGTATAAAAATTCCGAAGGAAACACTATCGAAAAGCGCGGTACTGTTACTCTTATAAGATAATCTATCGATTTATTTTTCCCAAATTAAATTCTTATTAGACAAACGCTTTGATTCTGCATATAAATATTTATTATTTTTGAAAAAATACTAATCCTCATTTTATGCAAATGAAAGATGAAGCCCTCAGACAAATGGTAAATATTTCCATTAGTGATGTTCAGAATATTATTAAAAAACTGCACCCCGATAAGTTCGAGAAAATAATTATCGATGGGAAAAGCCACATTATTGTTTCGAATTACTTGTATGTGAAATACAGCGGTATCTCAGCAATGCGACAGGTTAAGAAAATTACTTTCCCCTTATTCCCCGATACAGAAAATATTTTTAAAAAGTTTGAAGGAGGCGAAACCCTTCACGGAAGAAAGAAAAAAATAGAGAACTATGAGATTTTTAAAATAATTGAACAATATAAAATCGTTCCCGAAAATATTGATGTTATCACTCAAATTTCCGATGTTTTTGAATTTCCTGTTGAAATTGAAAACGGGATTGTAAATAAACTTCAGCATCATTATTTTTTACCATCACTTACACTCTCATCAGATTGCCAGCAATGTAAAGGTTCAAAATATATTACCTGTGAAAACCCCGACTGTAAAGGGAAGCACGAATGGGATTGCCCCGAATGCAAAGGCAACAAAAAAATTGATTGCACCGTTTGCAATGCATCAGGATATATTAAATGTAAAACATGCAAAGGTCGCGGACAGGAAAAATGCAACACCTGCAATGCTACTGCTGAAGTGAAATGCAGCCATTGCGGCGGTGATGGATATGTAGGGAAACCCAAAGACGATGGCTCGAACAAATGCGTATTCTGCAAAGGTACAGGCTGGCATGTTTGTCCCGAATGTACGAACGGACAGGTAACATGCGAAACCTGCAATGGCAAGGGCGAAGTTATCTGCGAAACATGTAAAGCTTCAGGAAAAGTGAACTGCAATAATTGCAAAGCTACAGGAAAAATTATTTGCGATAAATGTTATAACGACTCCCAACGCTACGGAAAAATCGATTGTCCCACATGCAAGACTGTAGGCCGCCTGGGACAACTGGTTTATACCGAAACCGAAATAAAAGAACACCGGCTTGATAAAATATTTTGTAAAAATGCTCCCCTGAACCTGATTACCGATGAAGATGTTTTGAAACATGCCAACCATAATGGTAAAACCGAAGCACTGTTGATTAACATCAACGAACAGCAAATCGAAGCATATGATGAATTCAGTAGTGATTTTGCAAAAATGATTGAAAAAGAACTGGGATTAGAAACCACACGTTTCCCGAAAATACTGAAAGAAGAAATTTATTACCAGCTCATCCCCTGTGTACGCACATCATACAAGCATGTGCTTACCAATACAATTCACGAATTCACGATAATGAATTTCTTTAATACACCCTTTGTAATTTTTCACTCCGAACCCGAAGAACTAAAAAGCAGCTTTGGCA
This sequence comes from Bacteroidales bacterium, assembly GCA_035353855.1. Taxonomy (NCBI): domain Bacteria; kingdom Pseudomonadati; phylum Bacteroidota; class Bacteroidia; order Bacteroidales; species Bacteroidales bacterium. Next base: position 75,818 of record DAOQAK010000006.1, read on the forward strand.
GCACCATGAAATCGACAGGAAACTTTTTTGGAAAGATTTTCAAAACAAAATCATATACCGATAAAGAAGATAAAAAACGTGAAATCCGCCTGATGGTGTACGTTGCAAAAGTTGATGGCGAAGTGCAGGAAACAGAAAAAGAAATAATCTCGAATAAAATCGGAAACCTTGAAGACTTCACCAATTCTGAAAAACGCGAGCTTTTTGAATTGCTCAACATAAAATCAGTTCCCGAAATTTCAAAAGACGATGTGCATTTTAGCAGCAATGCCAACAAAGAAGAAATTATTAAGAACCTTGTAAACATTGCTATTGTCGATGGCAATATGAACCTTGCAGAATCTGCTTTAATTGATAAGATAAAAGAGATGATGAAATAATATTTAAAATTTATTTGGATAAAATATAGATACAATATAGGTATTAAAAAATGTAATTTATTAGAATGAAACAATCAGAAATAATTATCCAAAAACTAAACCTTCAACCTCACCCCGAAGGCGGCTATTACAGCGAAACATACCGAAGTTCGGGAAAAATAAAACAAGACAATCTTGACAGTGTTTATAAAGGAAAAAGAAATTATTCAACTTGCATTTATTTTTTACTTACGTCTGAAACTTTTTCTGCATTTCATAAAATTCACCAGGATGAGATTTGGCATTACTACGATGGCTCACCACTTAATCTTCACATTATTTCACCTGAAGGAGAATATTCAAAAATTATTATTGGTCGTAATATTGAAAACGGACAAGTTCCGCAATTCATAGTTAAAGGCGGGAACTGGTTTGCTGCTGATATAATAAATGATGATGATTTCACGTTATTAGGCTGTACGGTCTCGCCGGGCTTTGATTACAACGATTTTGAACTGGCAAAACGAAATGAACTTATCGAAAAATTTCCACAACATAAAAAGATTATTGCTGAGTTAACGAGAGGATAAATAAAATCAGAATTTTATATTCTTCTTCCTATTTTCCCTAATTTTCCTAAATTTGCCAAAATTTTACTACTTACCACCTAACACTCATAATTATGGCAACCGATAATGATAAATTCATTAACGAAGGATTAACATACGACGACGTATTACTCGTACCGGCATACTCAGAAGTAATGCCCCGTGAAGTTGATATTTCATCACAGTTCACAAGAAATATAAACCTGAATATTCCTATAGTTTCTGCTGCAATGGATTCTGTTACTGAAGCTCCTATGGCTATTGCTATTGCACAGGAAGGTGGCATTGGTGTTCTTCATAAAAACATGTCGATTGAAGACCAGGCTATGGAAGTACGTAAAGTTAAACGTGCCGAAAACGGGATGATCGTTGAACCTGTTACTATTAATGCCGAAGCTACTGTCAGCAACGCACTTGACCTGATGGCCGAAAATAAAATCGGTGGAATACCGGTAGTGAATAAAGCCAATGTTTTGGTTGGAATCGTTACCAACCGCGACTTACGTTTTGAACGTAATCACAGCAGACCTATATCAGAGGTAATGACAAAAGAAAACCTCATTACTACTACCGAATTCACTAACTTTGAAAAAGCTGCCGATATCCTCCAGGAATATAAAATTGAAAAACTTCCTGTTGTTGACAGCAAATACCGGCTAATAGGACTTATAACATACAAAGACATCATTAAAATAAAAGCACGCCCAAACGCATGTAAAGATTCCATAGGAAGATTAAGAGTAGCAGCCGGTGTGGGAGTTACCAAAGATGTACTCGACAGGATTGCAGCTTTAGTAAAAAATGGCGTTGATGCTATTGTAGTTGACACAGCTCATGGTCATTCCAAAGGAGTTTTTGATACCATAAAAAAAATAAAATCAAAATACCCGCAACTGGAGCTGGTTGCAGGGAATATTGCCACAGCCCAGGCCGGAAAAGACTTGGTGAAAGCTGGTGTTGATGCGGTAAAGGTGGGAATAGGCCCGGGTTCTATATGCACCACAAGAATTATTGCAGGGGTTGGCGTTCCTCAATTACATGCGGTGTATGATGTAGCTAAAGCTTTAAAAGGCAGTGGCGTACCTGTAATTGCAGATGGAGGAATACGATTTACCGGCGATGTAGTAAAAGCACTGGCTGCCGGCGCTCATTCGGTTATGATAGGTTCACTCTTTGCCGGTGTTGATGAATCACCCGGTGAAACTATACTTTTTGAAGGAAGAAAATTCAAAACCTATCGTGGCATGGGCTCTATTGAAGCTATGCAGAAAGGCTCCAAAGACCGCTATTTCCAGGATGCTGAAGATGATATTAAAAAACTGGTTCCCGAAGGTATTGTTGGAAGGGTTCCTTACAAAGGTTCATTATCAGAGGTAATTCACCAGATGATTGGCGGACTAAGAGCAGGCATGGGCTATTGCGGCGCACCGAATATGGAAATGCTTCAGCAATCAAAATTCATAAGAATTACATCAGCAGGAATTCAGGAAAGTCATCCCCATGATGTTACCATCACACGCGAAGCGCCAAACTATTCTACAAAATCATAAGGACTATTTTTGATAGATAAGAAAGGCATTTTCTTTTTTATCATTTCTTATGTTTTATACTCGTTCTTATCCATTTTGAAAAAATTATTAGAACGAGTTATGCCGATAGTAACGCTTGTTGAAAAATTATTTTTGTAGTCGCCGCGGCGACCTGTTACGTATCGGTATAATATCTTAATAATTATCAATATTTTACAAAATATTTTCAAATATTGATATTAAAAATTGTTAAACAAAAACTTTTTTATTTATAATATTATAAATTTGCTGACTCAAAATAAATTAAGTACTATGAAAAAGAATTGCATTATTTTATTCATTACAATAGGTTGTTTATTACTTATAAACCGTAATTACGCGCAGATTGCATCTGAACAGAAAAGCAAAACAGACCCGGTATTACTTATAGTTGGTAACGATACGGTTACAAAATCGGAATTCCTTACGGTTTACAAAAAGAACAATATTAAAAAAGATGTTCCCATTGACCAGAAAGCGCTCGAAGAGTATCTTGACCTTTATATTAATTTTAAACTTAAGGTAAAAGAAGCTGAATCATTAGGAATGGATACCGTTTCTTCATTTATTACCGAACTTGCAGGTTACAGAAAACAATTAGCTCAACCTTATCTGGTAAACAAAGATGTTAATGAAAAACTTCTTACTGAAGCTTACGAAAGAATGCAATGGGATATCCGCGCAAGCCATATACTAATCAAAGTTAGCGAAGATGCTTCAGAACAGGATACTTTAAAAGCATACAAAAAAATAATGGAGATACGTAAAAGAGCTTTAAAAGGCGAAGACTTTGGCGACCTTGCCGTTGAAAACTCCGAAGATAATTCAGCACGCGATCAGGCTGCTACTGCTCAAAGACCATTTATTAAAGGTAACAAAGGCGACCTGGGATATTTTACTGCACTTGATTTAATTTATGAATTTGAAAATGCTGCTTATAACACTAAAGTTGGCGAAGTATCCATGCCAACACGTACCAGCTTTGGCTATCATATCATAAAGGTAGTTGACAGGAAACCTGCTATGGGCAAAGTACAGGTAGCACATATTTTAAACACCTTCCCTGCAAATGCTACTAAAGAAGATTCTTTAAAGGTTAAAAATAAAATTAACGAAATTTATGACTCATTAAAAGCAGGTGCTTCTTTTGAAGATATGGCTAAAAATCATTCCGACGATAAAGCTTCATCAGCAAAAGGAGGAATACTGCCATGGTTTGGCATATGGAGAATGCTTCCTGAATTCGTATCAACACTTTCGGATATGAAGATCAACGATATTTCAAAACCTGTAGAAACCATGTATGGATGGCATATCCTTAAATTAATGAACAGAAAACCAGTAGGTGCATTCGATAGTATCAAAACCGAATTAAAATCAAAAATTACTAAAGATAACCGCGCTTCTTTGTCGAAAGAAATAATGGTTGATTCTATTAAAAAGCAATACCACTTTAAAGAAAATATTGCTACCCTTTCTGATTTTTATAAAATTGTTGATGATAGTATTTTCATGGGGAAATGGGATATTAATAGAGCAAAAGACCTTAATAAAGTTATGTTCACTCTTGGAGATAAAAAATATACACAACAGGATTTTGCAACGTATTTCAGTAAAAATCTTACCAGGAAAACCACAAAAGAAGACAGTTCAATGTATGTCAGAAAAATTTACAAACAGTGGGTTGAAACATCAGCTATTGATTATGAAGACAGCAAGCTTGAATCAAAATACCCTGACTTTAAAGCCCTGATGAAAGAATACAGGGATGGCATACTTCTTTTTGAACTTACCGATGAAAAAGTATGGTCGAAAGCAGTGAAGGATTCAACAGGATTAGATGCTTTCTACAACAGCAATAAAAATAACTATATGTGGGACGACAGGATGGATGTTACTATTTATACCTGTGCAAACGAAAAAATATCAAAAGCTACACGCAAACTTGTAAACAAGGGCAAACTCAATGATAATGATATACTGAATACCATAAATAAAAATTCACAACTCAACCTTAAAATTGAAACCGGTAAATTCGAAAAAACGGATACTACTATTAAATCAATTCCTTGGGTAGTGGGTATTTCTCAAGATATTAAAAAAGGAAATTCTGTTGTTTTTGCAAATGTTAAAAATATTATTCCTAAAGAACCGAAATCTCTTTTAGAAGCCCGTGGTTTGATAACTGCAGATTATCAGTCGTATCTTGAAAAAGAATGGATAACTGATTTGAAGAAAAAATATCCGGTTATCGTAAACCGTGATGTGCTTTCAACAATAAAATAATAAAATACCAGTTATCAATATCCGGCCTTCGTATAAATAAGGTCTGATGAATGGTAGTTTCATTTATTTGAAATGTTGTTTTTATAGAAGTCAACTTTTAATAATTATTATTCGCTTCATTTTGATTCGGTTATATAATATACTTCGTTATCTTGCTCTTTCTGCGATGGCATTCGTATTAATTTTTGAATCCTGCAAATCCTCAGATAATAAAAAAGAAAGCGCCATTGCCCGGGTATATGATGAATATCTGTACAAATCGGATATCATGGGAATTGTTCCCGAAGGTACATCAAAGAACGACAGTATTTCCATAGTTAAAAATTATATCAACAACTGGATAAAACAACGATTGGTTCTTAAAACAGCTGAAAGTAACCTTACTTCAGAACAAAAAAACTTTGAAGAACAAATTCAGAATTATAAAAACTCTTTGATCGTATTTACTTACGAGAAAGAGCTGATGAAGCAGAAACTTGATACAAATATCACCGATGAAGAAATTAAAACTTACTACGAAAATAACAGGAATAATTTTCTTTTAAAAGATAACATCGTTAAGGTATGGTATGTTAAAATGCCACTGAACTCAAGTAAAGAGAGCACTGTTAAACAATACTACAAATCCGATAAGGTTTCAGCAAAAGCCTTGCTGGAAGATTGCTGCAAGAAATATGCAGTGAATTATTTCCTTGATGATTCCACATGGTTATATTTTAGTGATTTGCTTAAAGAGATTCCTATCACTACATACAACCAGGAAGATTACCTTAAATCCAATCGTTTCATCGAAATGAAAGATTCTATTTACAGCTACTTCATTAACATAAAAGGATTCCAGATAAAAGAAAGCATCTCCCCTTTAAGCCTTGAAAAGGACAACATCCGAAAAATAATTCTGAATAAGAAAAAGCTTACCCTTATTGAAGAAGTTGAAGGAAGCATTTTCAAAGATGCAATGAAAAATAAAGATTTTGAAATTTTTTAAATATACTTTAAATGAAAAAAATTTTTCTAGTTATTCTATTGGCTTTACCTTTTAATCAAATCTTCTCGCAGGATAAAGTAATCGATCAGGTGGTAGCCATTGTTGGAAGTAAAATGATAAAATTATCGGATATTGAAAACCAGTATGCACAATATGTGATGCAGGGATACATCAAGGCCGATACTACTTTTAAATGCCAGCTTATTGAAGAACTTCTTTTCCAGAAACTATTGTTAAACCAGGCCGATATTGATAGCATCACGGTTACCGATACACAAGTTGAAACAGACCTCGACCGCAGGCTGAATTATTTTGCAAAACAAATGGGTGGCTTCGATGCATTAGAAAAATATTATAATAAAACTACTCTTGAAATCAAAGCAGACTTCAGGGAAATAATTAAAAACCAGTTATTGCAACAACAGGTTGAAGCAAAAATTACCGATAACGTTAAAGTTACTCCCTCTGAAGTAAAAAGTTTTTTTAATAACCTCCCGGTCGATAGTATTCCTACAATAAGTTCGGAAGTTGAAATCGGGCAGATTATTAAAATGCCCGCTATCAGCGATGCTGAAAAGAATAAGGCAAAAGAAAAACTTAATGGAATCCGCGACAGAATTTTAAAAGGTGAAGATTTTTCTACGCTTGCTATTATGTATTCAGAAGACGATGGCACTGCTGCTAAAGGCGGAGAATTAGGTTTTACAAGCCGAGGCGAACTCGACCCTACTTTTGAAGCAGCAGCTTTTAAACTTAAAGAAGGCGAAATATCTCCCGTGGTACAATCGAAATTCGGTTATCATATCATTAAACTTATTGAACGTCGTGGCGAAATGATAAATGTAAAACACATTCTCATCATTCCAAAAGTTGCTACTGAAGATCTGCTTAAAGCCAAACTTTCTCTTGACACTATTTATACAAAGATCAAAAGCGACTCGATAACTTTTGAAGCAGCAGCAAAAAAATATTCCGACGATCCTTCAAAAAACAACAGCGGCATCATGGTGAATACCGAAACCGGTACTTCAAAATTTGAACCCGACCAACTTGATGTTTCCCTGTTTTATGTTATTGATAAATTGAAACCGGGCGAAATGTCGTTACCTGTTCCAATGAAAACCGACGAAGGAAAACAAGCTTACCGCATTCTTTACCTGAAAACCCGCACCGAACCTCATAGAGCCAATATGAAAGAGGACTATGATAAAATACAGGAAGCCGCGCTTAAAGAAAAACAAAACGAAGAAGTTAAAAAATGGATAAAGGAAAAAGCCGCCATCACTTATATTCACATAGCTAAAGAATACCTTGGCTGTGATTATACTTACGATTGGTTTGCGAAACCGAAGTAAGTAAAAAGCTGATAAGGCACAAGTCATAAGAATGATTCATTTCAAATTATAATTAGTTTGCTGTCGACAGTTAGCAGTTGGCAATAAACAACAAATTACAATGAATGACGCTGCAAGTAAATGATATTAAATTATAACCTTAGTGTAACTTAGTGCTCTTAGTGTCTTAGTGGTAAAAGTATTCAATCAACAGTTGGCTGTCAGCAGGAAACAATAAACATACATTTACTATCAAACAAATTTTTAACTTTGCACAAATAACATTTCCAATATGCAATATAAATCGGATGTTGAAGCTGTAGATGCGCTTGTAGAAAAATATAAGATCCTGAAAAACGAAGTAGCTAAAGTTATTGTCGGACAGGATGAGATCGTAAAAAAACTGATCCTTTGTATTTTCAGTAAAGGACATTGCCTGCTGATAGGCGTTCCGGGACTTGCCAAAACATTAATGATAAACACCCTTGCCAAAGCCCTTGGTTTATCATACAGCCGCATACAGTTCACTCCCGACCTTATGCCTTCCGATATCATAGGCACCGAGATACTTGACGAAACACGTAAGTTCCGTTTTATAAAAGGACCTGTTTTCGCAAATATCATATTAGCCGACGAAATAAACCGTACTCCTCCTAAAACACAATCGGCTTTACTGGAAGCCATGCAGGAGAAAGCTGTTACCGCTGCCGGAACAACTTACAAACTCGAAGAACCATTTTTTGTCCTTGCCACACAAAATCCCATTGAACAGGAAGGGACATATCCTTTGCCTGAAGCGCAACTCGACCGTTTCATGTTTAACGTATGGCTCGATTACCCTTCAATACAGGAAGAAATAAATATTGTAAAAAGCACTACTTCCGGACAGGAAAACGGAGTAAATGTTGTATTGAGCAAAGAAGAAATACTTGCATACCAGCAAGTGCTTAACCGCATTCCTGTTACCGATAATGTATTGCAATATGCAGTGAACCTTGCAACCAAAACACGTCCGAATACTACCAAAGCACATCCGTTCGCAAATGATTTCCTTTCGTGGGGCGCCGGGCCGCGTGCTTCGCAATATTTAATAATTGGTGCAAAAGCGCATGCAGCCATTAACGGGAAATATTCGCCGGATATTGAAGACGTGCAGGCTGTGGCTGTTTCCGTTTTACGCCACCGCATAGTGCGCAACTACAAGGCCGAAGCCGAAGGTATGGATGCCGAAAAAATTGTAAGTGAGTTTCTGAAATAAATACTTTTTAGATGTTGGTTATTGGGTTTGGCTACTAGTTTAGGCAGTTGTCATTGGTTGATTGTGTTATTACTTTTTACCTACAACTCATAACCTGACCAGCCGCACAACCCTTCAACTTATTACTATTGTTTAAAGCAGAATGCTATTTTTTTACCCCATCCCTTCCCCTCCCGATAGCTATCGGGAGGGGAAGGGCGCAGGCTCTGAGTGAAAGGGAAAGGGTAAATGAAATAATATTTTTTTAGTCTTTAGTTGTTAGGTGTAGCAAGTAGTTTGGCTAATTGTTATTTGGTGTATGTATCCTATTTACTTCCAACTATTGACTTGACCAGCCGCACAACCCTTCAACTTATTACTTTTTCATCGAACTGGTGTAGCTGCTAATATTATTTTCGATGAAATACTTTTACAGATTACTAAAAGAATTTATATTTGACTTACCTATTTTTTGTAAACGAGTAAATAAAATTTAATTTTAAAATTAATTCATAGCAATGCTAAATAGAATAAGTTTCAATTAATAAATACATGGTAAATATTGCTTCAATAGAGCAATATAGAAGTTATGCACAAGCGGAAAAAAGAAAACGACACAGCAAATTGACAATGAAAATGGATATTAAACTTGAAATGAAAAACGAAACTGACAGACAAATAACCCGACACTCATTGCCGACCCGAATGTGTTTTAATTTTTTTACCCACCACACAAAAATTTTGAAATTCAATTGCCAGCCCACAAATGGCACATTTGCTTTTACCCCGACACACAAAGCCAACCCTTCGGCAAAATCAAAAGAGCCATTTTTCCCAACGCTTTCAGAAAACAAATTGTATCTTTGAGATTTATATTAACATCGAAAAATAAATGGCAAGAAAAGTAGAACACAAAAATCTGACTTCCGCAAAGACCAGTAAGAATGACGAGTTTTATACTCAGCTTTCAGATATAGAAAGAGAATTAAAACATTATAAAAATCACTTTAAGGACAAAGTGGTTTTGTGTAATTGTGATGACCCAAGGATAAGCAATTTCTTTCATTTCTTTTCTTACAACTTTGAAAAGTTTGGACTAAAAAAGCTAATTGCAACTTGCTACAAAAATCAAGAAATGGATTTGTTTAGTGAAAATAAATCTGAACAAGCAATCTATTTAGAATATACAGGAGACAAAAACGGAAACAACGTTCCTGACCCTAATGAAATTGGAATAAAAAAACTCAAAGGTGACGGTGATTTTAGAAGTAAGGAGTGTATTGAACTTTTGAAACAATCCGACATTGTAGTAACAAATCCGCCATTCTCTTTATTTCGTGAATATGTTTCTCAATTAATTGAATACGATAAAAAATTCTTGATCATTGGAAACATAAACGCAATATCATACAAGGAAATCTTTAAATTAATCAAAGAAAATAAGGCTTGGTTAGGTGTTAATATGGGTCGTGGCATTTCAGGTTTTATCGTCCCAAAACATTATAAATTATATGGTTCAGAAGCCCGTGTTGATGAAAATGGAAATAGAATAGTTGCTACAAATAATTGTTTATGGTTAACCAATTTAGATAATGCAAAACGACACGAAGAATTAATACTTTATAAAAACTATTCACCTGATGAATTCCCAACTTATGATAGTTATGATGCTATCAATGTTGACAAAACCAAAGATATTCCGATGGACTATCCAGGTGCAATGGGCGTTCCAATTACATTTTTAGACAAATACAATCCTGACCAATTTGAAATAATAGACGGCATTGGCAGGTATAGTATGCTTGCAGGACCAACAGCAGAGACACAAGGTACTTATTTAACAAAGATAAATGGAAATCCAAAGTATGCCCGAATTGTAATTAAGAATAAAAGACTATGAATATAGAACTTAAAGAAATATCAGTCCGAGAATTAACGAACGGATATAAAGACAACCAAGAGAACGGAGTTATTGGCTATGGTGGCAAATTAGACATTCGTCCACCTTATCAGCGTGAATTTATTTACAAAGACAAACAAAGAGATGCCGTAATCAATACAATTACAAAAGAATTCCCTTTAAACGTAATTTATTGGGCTGTTCGTGGCGATGGTAATTATGAAGTAATTGACGGACAACAAAGAACTATTTCAATTTGCCAATATGTTGAAGGTGATTTTTCTGTTCAAGTAGGAAATTTCCCTGAGAATCGTGCATTTCACAATTTACAAAATGACGAGAAAGAGCAGATATTAAACTACAAATTAATGGTTTATTTGTGTAGCGGTTCAGATAGCGAAAAATTAGAATGGTTTAGAACTATAAACATTGCAGGCGAAAAACTCACAGACCAAGAATTAAGAAATGCAGTTTATTCAGGTTCGTGGGTTTCAGATGCAAAAAGATATTTCAGTAAAAGTAACTGTGCGGCATATTCATTAGGTAGCGATTACTTAAACGGCTCTGCCATTAGGCAAGATTACTTAGAATCTACTATACGATGGATTAGTAAAGACAACATTGAGCAATTTATGGCTGACAATCAGCATGAGCCCAACGCCAATGAAATCTGGCTGTACTTCCAATCTGTGATTAATTGGGTTAAAATAGTTTTCCCAAAGTATCGCAGAGAAATGAAAGGTATTGATTGGGGTTTTCTCTACAACGAGTTCAAAGAACAGAAATTTGATTCAAAAAAACTGGAAATAGAAATTGCTAAATTAATGGAAGATGAAGACGTTGGAAATAAAAAAGGTATTTATACTTATGTTTTAACTCGTAAAGAAAAATTTTTAAATATTCGTGCATTTAGTCCAAATCAGAAAAGAGAAGCATACGAAAGACAGAAAGGAATTTGCCCTGTCTGTAAGGAACATTTTGAGATTGAACAAATGGAAGGAGACCATATAACACCATGGCACGAAGGCGGGAAAACAGAGGCAAAGAATTGCCAAATGCTTTGCAAAGAAGACAACAGAAGAAAATCGGGGAAATAAGATTGGCATTGTTAACAAAATCTTAATTGAAAATAAATTTTATACTAAATATATAACCTATGAACATTGCATAATTAATATGATTAATAATTCTAAAAATACAAACACCAATTTTGCCGTAGTAGATTTATTCTGCGGTGTTGGTGGACTTACACAAGGTTTTGTGAAAGCAAAATTTAATGTGATTGCAGGAATTGACTTTGATGTTTCATGTAAATATGCCTATGAAAAAAACAATTTAACTCCTTTCCTTCATATAGATTTGACAAAGTATTCTCCTTATGAAATCGCTAAATTATTTCCCGAAGGTTCAATAAAAATATTGGCAGGTTGTGCCCCGTGTCAAGCATTTTCTACTTATCAACAAGGCAACAAAAAAAATGACAAGTGGAAACTTCTTTACTCATTTGGAAAAATAATCGAAGCAATTCAACCTGACATTGTTTCAATGGAAAATGTTCCGAACCTCATGAAATATAACAACGGAGTAGTTTTCGAGGATTTTATTACTGTTCTAAAAGCAAATGATTATTTTGTCTCTTACCAAGTTGTTGACGCTAAAGACTACGGCGTTCCACAAAGAAGAAAGCGTTTGATTTTGCTTGCATCTAAATTTGGGAAAATAGAACTCATTAGAAAAACGCACATAGGTAAAAAAGTAAAAACAGTTAAGAAAGCAATAGGACATCTACCAAAAATTAAAGCAGGGGAATTTTATCATAAAGACAAACTACATAGAGCAAGAGAACTTTCAGATTTAAATTTGAAAAGAATAAGAGCAACAAGTCAAGGCGGTAGCTGGAAAGAGTGGGATGATAAATTGGTTTTGGATTGCCACAAGAAAGAAACGGGAAAATCTTATGGGAGCGTTTATGGTAGAATGAATTGGGATGATGTTTCTCCGACACTTACAACACAATGCACAGGTTATGGCAACGGAAGGTTTGGACACCCTACACAAGACAGAGCAATTTCATTGAGAGAGGCAGCTATCTTGCAATCGTTCCCGAAAAAATATCAATTCATTAATCCAAAAGAAGATTTCTATCCTTCAATAATTGAAAAGCATATTGGTAATGCTGTTCCACCTCGATTGGGTTATGTAATTGCAAAATCAATTAATGAACATATTCAACAACACCATGAAAACTAAAACCGTTTTTTCATTCAACATTTCTTTAAGTGTTTTAAATCACTTAGGTAGAAATTTATATCGAAATTTCATCACTGTTTTAGGTGAGGCAATTTCTAATTCATGGGATGCCGATGCAAAAAATGTTTGGATTTACATTGACAGAGAAAGAAATTTTCTGATTATTAAGGATGACGGGGATGGAATGACGTCTGATGATTTTCAAAATAAGTTTTTAAAAATTGGTTACACAAAACGAAAAGACGGAGTTGATAAAACGTGCGGAAACCGTCCGTTTATTGGACGAAAGGGTATTGGCAAACTTGCATTGTTATCCTGCGCAAAGCGAATTCATGTTGCTACCAAAACAATAAATACAGATTTTGTTGGAGGTGTTATAGACAACGGAAACTTGGATAACGCAATCAATGACGATTTAAACCCACAACAATATCCGCTTGAAAATATTGATTTGTCTGTTTTTGAAGCAAAGAAAGATGATTTGCAAAAGGGAACTATAATTTATTTTGAAGATATTAATGATGGCATTCGTAATCGAATCGAATACATCCGAAAATTAGTTGCTCTATTTTTTCGCTTCTCTCTCATTGACAACTCTTTTAAAATTTATCTCAATGATGACCCGATTACATTGAATGAACTTAATGACCTTTCATTAAGCACTCAGTTTGTTTGGCAGGTCAATTCAATGGAAGACCCTTATCTGAGAGATAAAATTTCGGCAACAAGCGAACATATTAAACAGTATAAAAAAATAACATCATCTTTACCAATCACTGGTTTTATCGCCTCTGTTGAAAAACCCTCTCATTTAAAAATCAAACAAACAACCGAAACAGTTTCTGTTGATCTTTATGTAAACGGCAGACTAAGGGAAAAGAATTTATTGAGACACATTCCTTCAACTCGTGTTGTTGAAAGTTATCTCTATGGACAAATTCATTATAATGCTCTTGATGCAGGCGAGGATAGATTCACAAGCAGTCGAGAGGGTGTTCTTTCAGATGACCCCTTATTCAAGTCCTTTTTAGACGAATTAAAATCGCTTATAGCTTCCATCATGGCTGATTGGGATATTTGGAGAGATATTTTGAATCAAGACGGCGACCCTGACAATAAAAGAAAAACAAGGAAGGAGCGTAAATCAAAGGAACTTTTTAATACAGTTGTAGATGAGTTTGTTCCACCAAGTGGTTCATCAAACCGAAGTTTAGTTGATGAATGGGTAAGTTCATTGAGTGACGATGCTCAATTTAATTTATCATCTTACGCTGAGTGTTTTGTTTCAGAGAACTTGTTGAGAAAATTTATCAAGCATAAAAGCATAAGTCTCTCACATCTTGAGACCGAGTTAAAAGAATATAAAAAGAGAGAAGACACCGCAAGGAATATAGGAAATGTGAGCTTTGATATAAGACAAAACAATGAAGATTTATTTTATCTTTCTATGGATGATTTAGCTATAACCGCTGACAGACCTAAAGACAAAACAAAAGAAGCAGCATTAATTCGAGATGCAAAAACTTACAAACCAGTTCGAGATGCAATGGCACACACAGCAATACTGACAAATATTGCGAAGCAAAGTCTAAACACAACATTCGAGAACATAAAAGCAAGAGTGAAAAAACTATTAGAATGATAATATGAACGTCAATGCATTTGCAAGCACATTTAAAAACCGCACCAGCCAACGCTAAGACCAAAGTTTTTAAAAGAGCTTGCAAAGCCAGCCCAAGAGAAGAATTTCAAAATTTTCTCCCACTCTTAAAAGAAATAAATTAAAACACACCAACACACAGGCGCCACAGACAGAAAAGGAAAATGAAATGAATTTGACAAGTTTAATATGAAAGAGCTATTTGACTCAAACCCACGGACAGACAAGAACCGCCAGTGCATAACAGCGTGTAGCTTCAATTGCCGTGACAGTGCGGATTTCAGCGTTTCCGCATCTAATAAACTTTCGTGTAACTTGACAGTGAAGTGCTTCGAAATCGGCAACAAAA
>DAOQAK010000007.1 GCA_035353855.1 Bacteroidales bacterium
TTTTCAGCTCATTCAATCTTGATTTTTTGCAAACCTGTTTTCTTTGAGTATAACACTTCAAAAACTTCGGCATACTGCGTTCCTATTTGTGTGCCCCTGGTTCTTGCCAAACTTCTGATAAAATCTTCTGATGCATAATAACGGCCCTTCTGAGAATTATATTTATCTAAAGCTTCAATTTTTTTTGCCATATGTTTTTCATCTAGTTTTATATAACATTGCGTAGCAAAATTAAAATTATTCCAGGGTATCTCATATGCAAGAATACTTGTCTTTTTAAAAGCCCTTAATCCTTCATAAGCAATAGTGCTGTGATCCTGGTGTAAATCATGAAGACAAGGCATGAATACAAGATCGGGGTTTATGGTTTTACTAAGTTGTACCAGATCTTCAAGTATCTCCTGTCGTTTATAAGCAAAGTGTCTGACCTTATATTTGTATATCAGTAAATTTGAAGGTTTAATACCTAAAACTTTTGTTGCTTCTTTCACTTCCGATTCCAGGATATTCCTGGGAAATATATCAGGAACCGATTCTTCAGATAGAGAAAAAGCGGCATAAAAAACATTTGATTTTCCTTCAAGCAACTTTGCAATGGAGCCACCGCAGCCAAATTCGCCATCGTCGGTATGCGGTGCAAGGATCAATATATTTTTAAAATTTAAATCCATTTTATCAGAATTTTTATTCCAATTATTTTATTTTTTTAAAACAGCAGCCAAAGTTAACCAGATAATTTTAATGTCAGTTAGAAATGAATGTTCATTAACATATTTAAGCTGCAATTTTTTTTTCCCGGGCCATATCAGTTCCATGTATGCTTTATCAGGGTCTTCGGCGCCTTCAAGGATTTTTCCTTCATCACTGTTCCATACCGAAGCCCAATCTGTAATTCCGGGTTTAACGCTCAATATCTTTTTTTCTTCTTCGGTAAATAAATCCGTAAAAGTTTTCACATCAGGACGAGGTCCTACAATACTCATGTTGCCTATAAATACATTTATAAATTGTGGGATTTCGTCGAGTTTTGTTTTTCTTAAAAAACGCCCGATACCTGTTATCCGTGAATCGGAAAGCGTGGTTGACGATGCCCCTATTTTATCGGCATTTACAACCATTGTTCTGAATTTATACATGCGAAATTCTTTACCATATTGACCAACTCTTTTGGCAGGATATAATACAGGACCCCTGTCATTAAAAAAAATACACAATGCAATAACAATATAGAAAGGCGAAAAAAGCAGAAGAACGATTATGCTTATTGATATATCGAAAAGTCTTTTCATTAATGTTTATATACCTTATTCAATTTTTTATTTTTCCTTAGTCGTTTTCTTATACATATTTATCATTGCCTGAACATTCTTACTCCAGTCATATGATTTGATCACGTGTTTTCTTCCGCTTTCCCCCATATCAATCCGAAGTTTTTCGCTGCTGATAAGCAATTCCAAAGCATTTACAATTTCATCAATATCTTTTACAGGAACAATCATGCCTGTTTTATTTTTTTCAACAACTTCAGGTAAACCACCGGTATCAGTAACTACAACAGGAAGCTCGCAAGCAGAAGCCTCTAATACAGATACACCAAAGCTTTCCCTTATTGATGAAACCACAAAGACATCAATATTGTTATAATATTTTACAATATCACAATGATCAACATAACCGGTAAAAATAACATCAGGCTTAATGCCCAGTTCTTTCACTAAATTTTTATATTCCTGTTCGCAACTACCACTACCCACTATTAAAAGCTTTAATGAAAGCCCTTTGTTTTTTTCTTTAAGCTTAGCAAAAGCTTTGATCAGGTAATCGATTCCATATACTTTTTCTAATGTTTTAATAGTCCCTATTACAATATCATTTTCATTAAATAATATTTTTTTAACGTTCTTAAAAAACTTTTCGGTATCAACACCAAAAGGAATAACATTTATTTTTTTTGAAGTATATTTTTTTGTTTCCTGTGCCAGGGCATTACTGGTAGCCATGATATGATCGGACTTTGACAAATTATATTTTAAAACTTTTTTAGCAAAAAAAGAACTACCCGGAAATTCAAAAACATCGCTGCCCCAGACAGAAATCACATAAGGATGAAAATTACATAATGCCCCAATAAGCCCATAACTGGAAGCATAGTAAGAATGAAGAATATCCGGTTTTTCAAAAGAAATAATTTTTTTAATCCGGTTAACAGCTGTTATATATTTCAGTTTATGAATTTTATTATCAATATAATTCAGATGATCTTTAAACCCAATTGTAAAACTTTTAAAGTTCGGTAAATTATCATAAAATGCAGAGTTCGATTTATGCAAACCAATCAATACGACTTCTATACCTGATTGGCAAAGTGAAGCAATCCATCTTTTAGTGTGGATACTGTTGGGATTGGCAAGAATAGCTACTTTCATTTTATTTTTTTGTTTTAATTTTTAACACAAAAATAAGAATTAACAAATAAGCCGACAGTTCAATAAACGGTAACTGGTTGTAATAAAAATCAAACCATCCTAAAGCCAGTGCAGAAGCAGAGAAAGCATAAAGAACAATGATCCAAAAGTTTTTTGAAATAGATGCTATAAAAAAAATAAAATATAAAATAATACTAAGTATAAAAGTATAAATAATCCCAATAACATATCCCCCATTAATCAATATTGTTCCAAAAAAAGTTTTAACATTTACATCAACCAATTCTTTCTTGTCAATAAATACGTGATAAGGACTTATAACACCCTCAAGACTTCCGCCACTAATAAAATGATATAAATTCATAAAAGGCATTATTAATGCTTTGGGATTCTGACCAACAGGCAACTGTTTATTCATATGCTCGCCAAATCCAAGGATACCGGCAAAAACATAACCCATAAAATGTTTTGCAAGTAAATAAATTTTAAAAAAGAAAGTTGCATCTTTCCTATCCTGCATAGCGAAAACATAAGTCAATCCGAATAACAGCAACACCGTTATTACAAATATCACGATATGTAATACTTTGATTTTTATTTTCTTTTTATCAAACCAGCGAAATAAAAGTCCACCGATAACAGGAATGTATAGCCATGTTTTTACCTGGTATAACAATGATAGAATAATGAAGAACAAAATAGTTATGAAGATCAGGTAATCTTTTCTTTTTGCAATCCCTATGAATATTATCAGGAACAGGATGGAAATTCCCATTAAATGCCCGGCAATTCCTGAACCTGCATATTCATAAATAAATTCATTGGTACCTATTGCATCGGTATCATCATATTTTAAAAAGGTAGAAATAAAAGAATATATCAAATAAGCAATAACAAACCAGGCAGCAATCAACAGTATTCTTTTAATTTTTTTTGATATTCCTACTGATTCATAAGAAACTTTATTCGTAATTTTTTCAATAATTTTTATGGGAATAATTTTTCCCCATAAAAAACTTCCTGACCAAAAAACTAATATTCCTGCAATAAATAATAACAACAAACTGCTGTTTACAGGCTTATAACCAAGTATGCCACCAAATGCCAATGTAATGGTAACGATGATCAAAAGCGGGTAGCTTAAAATAGTTACAGGTGAAAAATAATTTGCAAATATTTTCCTGTCGAAATTTGTTATTAAAACTATTTCGGCAAAAAGAATTAAATATAAAACCAAATTCAGCATTGCTACAATAATGTTTTTTCAGTACCCTGGCTTCGCCCTTTGACAAATAATAAAAAACTATAAAAGAAAGCAATAAATATAACTCCTGCAATGGTATTAAGCACGGCTTCAAACATAAAATTAATAATAATGATACCGATAAAAATCAAAATTAAAAATCGTTTACGGGTATAGTTTCTTCTAAGGAAAAAAGGATAAAATAACCATGTCATAAAAATTAAAAAGCCGATGACCCCAACAGCAATAAATGTTTCCAGGTATTGATTGTGAGTATTGTATTTATTTTCAACCAAAGAATGAAGTTCATATTTTTTATACTTACTCATTAAATTATCCGAAACATCGCCTGAACCTACTCCAAAAAGAAAATGCTCATTAATAATCTCTACCGATAGCATCCATATAGGAATACGGTCAACTCCGAACCGGTCAATGATGAACTGATATTCTTTTTTCTGAATCGCATCAACCAATTCGCCCTGGTTTTTAACTAATGAACTCACATAGTAAAAGCGTGAATTCTGTTTATATCCAATAATACCCAATATTATCAAAGCTACAACAACTATAGCGCCTATGAATTTTTTTTTATTCATAATTGCATAAACAATAAAATATATTACTGAAAATAAAATCAGTGTCCCATATGCTGCCTTCGACTTTAAAAGATAAATCATAATAATGAGGAAAGTTGTTGCTGTTGCATAAATAATGTTGCTCGTCCGTTGATTTTTTATAATCACTAACGAGTTGTTTACAAAATATACCATTATAAAAACACAAAGTATCAGGTACATTGAAAAATATGAAGGATGCTTAAATAACGATAAATTTGAATATGTGAAATAAGACGGGGCATCGGTATTAGTGTCGGCATAAACACCGGGAATATGGCTATTGAACATCCATTCGCTGTTTTCAAATGAAACGGAATTTAAAAAAGCATTTCCCAAACAATAAAATCCGGCAAATATATTTGCAATTACAAAAGCTAAAAGAACAAAATTAAAATACCTTTTATAAAAATTCCGTAATAAATAAATGATTGGCGGAAACAATATCAACGATAGTTTTAACTGTATATCGAAAAGTGCTGATGGAATATTTTCTGAATAAAAAACTCCGACAACAAAAACCAAATACAACAGTAGGTTGATAATTACTGCAAAATTGAATTTAAAAGTGATTCTTTTTTTTTCGTAGAAAAAGATAAGTACCAATGCGCTGACCAGCCACAGCATTATTGCATACGAAATCATTATCACTGCAAAAGGAATCAATGATATCAACAAACATGTAAGGAAAACATGAATTTTTGAAATATCCCATTTATCAGCAGCCAAAATCATTATACCGGTTTACTCGAAAAATCAAAGTTAATATATTTATCAAAAATGGCTTTGTCTACACCATTTAATTTTAATGAATCCGAAAGCAAACAAGAAAGAAATATGCGTATGGTTTTAAAAGAAAACTTATATCTGAATTTTAACAAATAAACAATATATAAAATGTACGAATGTCGCCACAATTGCCACTTCCATGAAGGCATAAAACTTTTCATATTTATAAACCGACTTAAATAATTTATAAATATTTTGCCGATGATTAGTTCAGATGTTTTTGAAATTGAAGAGTTAACTTTATGATATATCAGTGAATTTAACACACATGCTGCATTTATTTTATTCTTTTTCAGTCGCATTGAAAATTCAAAATCTTCTTCACCAAAAAAGAAATTTTCTGTCAGTTTACCTATTTTTTCAATAACTGATGTGCGCATTATTATTGAGCATCCGGTAATAAAGCTTATTTTAACGAAATTTTTATCCGGCAATTCGGTGTAATGTTTATCATCGAAAAAATATTTACGTGTTCCGTAATTGCTTAGCTTTCCACCACAATTCCAAATTATTTCCTGTTTATTAAAATATCGTATTTGCGGAGTTGCTACCGAATAATTTATGTTATTATTAAAGAATGTTATTAACTCACTCATGAAGTTTGGAGTAACAACAGTGTCATTATTCAAAAGCAGGATATAATCTGTTTTATTGTTTATCGCCGCCTGTATCCCAATATTATTTCCTTTAGCAAAACCATAATTCAAAGGACATTCAATAATCTGAATTTTTTTATATAACGTATCGGTAAGCCATTTTTTTATTTTCCCGACCGAGCCATCGGTTGAAGCATTATCTACAAGTATGATTTCAAAATTCTGATAATTGCTATTTGAAAGGCTCGACAGGCAGTCAATCGTATCTTTAAAACCATTCCAGTTCAATATTACTATTGCAACTTTTGGATTATTCACGATATTTGAATCACGCTTATTCACTAATTTTTCTAAGTTTAAAAACAGATGCAGTCAACATTGCAAAAAGTATTATTTCACTTATCAGCATTGAAGCTGACGCTCCCATATCGGCAAAAAAGTAAATTAAAAAGAAAAGGTTTACAATGCTTATAACACCAGTAATAGCAACATAAACCATGAATTTCTTTTTATATCCCATATTTACCAGGCCTAAAATTCCAAGAAAATAATTCATCCCTCCAAACAGGATAACAAAGCTCATAATCTGCATATCAGGAATGGAAGGAATAAATTTATCTCCAAGAAAAACGGTAACAACAGGTCGTGCAAACACAAGGAATAGCAGAGAAATCAGCACTAATATTACAAAATAATATTTTCCGAGTTTTATTAAAAAGTTTGCATTTTTGTTATTGCTTTCATTAAAGAACTTTTTACTCATGAACGGGAATAATGCATCGGATACCGGAGTTATTATGGACTGCATACCTTTAATCACTTTTTCGGCAGATGAATAATATCCCACAATTGTATAGTTTGAGAATAATCCTAAAAGTAGAACATTTGCATTCCGGTATAAATTCATGCTGAATGTTGAAACAAAAATCGGCCATGATTCTTTCATCTGAATTTTTATTTCAGAAATTTTTGGAAAAACAACATTCAGATTAAATGTTTTGTATGCAATTATAAAACTTAAGATTCCTGCTATCAAATACCCATATGTGTTGAATAACGGCACTATCAGGTAATCCGATTCATTACGTACAAAAACAAAAATCAAAAGTGTGAAAGTTAATTTTGAAATAAAATTTACAATTGTGATAAACTTCATTTTCTCCATTCCCTGGAAAAGCCACACTGGAACCAAAGCATCGCCAATAACAATTCCAAATGTGTAAATAAACAAAATATAATTGCTTCGAAACTGTTCAAACGAAACAATAAGGATCAATAATACCAATGCACACAAAAGGGAGATCATAAGTTTTACACTTATAACAGCGGAAAATATTTCCGAAACTTTTTGTTTATTATTTTGATTTATTGAAATCTGCTGCGTTGCAGAAAAAGCAAATCCAAAGCTTGTAAAAATTATAAAATATTGAATAACTACATTGGCAAACGAAACCAGTCCGAATGTTGAAGGACCTAAAACCCTTGTCAGATAAGGCACTGTGATAAGTGGAAACAAAAATGAAATTCCATTCAAAACCGATAATGAAACAAAATTTGAAAAAATTTGCTTTTTATCTTTATGAATTAATATTGATCTTGCTTTTTTCAGCATAACTTAACAATCATCACAAAAATAGTGATTAAGAATGAGCTTTTGGTTTTTATTTCAATAAGATATTAAGGGAGTAATTAACAGGAATCAACCCAAAGAAATCACATAATAATTTGTCGTAACAAAATAATTCCTGAAATATGGAATAGAGGTCAGTATCGACGATTGTTTCCTGACTTTAAGTTTGAATTTCACTTCATAATTTGGATTAATGAAATATAAAATCTTCTTATCAATTTTATAATTCGACTGTTTCAAAATTCTTTCAAATCGTTCAATTGTAATCCCAGTATCATGCACTTCCAAAAGGTTTTCAATTTTTCCCTGACCTTCGCCAAACATTTTTAAAATTGAACGATAAATACCTTTTGGTAAAATGTGAAAATACGGTAGTTTTGATAAAACTTTACTTTCACAAATCTGCTGATGTCCGCCAAACGGGCTTTGCCAAGAAGGAAATCCCATGAATATCTTTCCACCGGGTTTTAAAAATTTTTTTATAAAATCCATAAAGCGCTCCTGCCCATGAATATGTTCAAGAACATCGCGAGAAAAAATCAAATCGAAAGTTCCGATACTTTCAATATCATAAATATCAGCTGTAATGAATTTTATGTTTTCTTTATTCGGATGATTTTCATAAAATTTATTTGCATTCTCGATTTTTCCTCCTGCTAAATCAATTCCCACAATTCTTACACAACCCAAATCCAGAAATGGTTTCAGGTTACCACCCTCACCGCAGCCAATTTCAAGAACAGAAGTTTTTTCGTTTACATCAAAAACATCTTTTATAAAAGGCAGCACATGCCGGCTAACAGTATATTCCTGTTCTTTAAAATATTGTTCCCTGTTTGTATGTCGTTCCTGCATTTAAATTATTTTTAATAATTGCTCACCTGCTTCTTTCATGGATTTACCCAACGAAATAAATCCATGATTTTTCATGCAAAGGAAATCATGATTATCTAAAATATCAAGTACACTATTTACAAGTTCAATTGTTCCGTATGATTCCTCCTTTGCTGTTTCAGGAATACCAAGCGTTTTAACATTATCTAAAATTTCTTTTGAATGACCGTGAAAAATCGCATTCACTTCCGGTCTTGCTTTATAAATTGAATAATGCAACATGCTTTCCGACGAAGGATAACGCTTTCCTTCGGCATACACTATTCTATCTTCCATATCGCAATCCGTAACCTTTACAAAGCAATCATTCTTCAATTCATTTTTAAAACCAATACAGGTTCCGGTAATTATAAAATCATTTTCACCACTTTTTATCCTGAAGCTCAAATTTCCATATGAACCACCGGGGTATGGCGGTGCTAATTTTTTTTCATGAAAAATTTTACACCAATAGCTGAGCTCTTCAAGATGTGAATCCATAGGAGGTTCAGCATCTTTAAGAATTGTTTTAAATTTTATCCCGCTATATTCTTCTGCCATTATTCTAAAAGCGTTTTTATATCTTTCACAGTAGGTTTTACAATTCCTTTTTCAGTAATTATTCCTGTAATATATTTTGCAGGTGTAACGTCAAATGCAGGATTAAATGCTTTTGAATTTGGCGAACACACAAGCACTTCATGGAGTTTCCCTGTTTTATCAATTCCCGTTTGCCACAAAACTTCATTTTCATTTCGTTCTTCAATAATTATTTCCGAACCCGATTTACATTTCAAATCAAATGTAGAAGTCGGAGCCGCAACATAAACTGGAACTCCAAATTCTTTTGCTATTATTGCTTTTTCGAAAGTTCCTATTTTATTAGCCACATCACCATTGCGTGCAATCCTGTCTGCTCCCACAATTACCATATCAACTTTTTTCTGCGACATCAAAAATGCTCCGGCATTATCAGGCACAATAACATGAGGAACATTTTCATTATTCAGCTCCCATGCTGTAAGTCGCGCACCCTGACTGCGTGGGCGGGTTTCATCAACGTAAACAAAAATGTTTTTTCCTTCACGATGAGCTGTGTAAATGGGCGACAACGCTGTACCATAATCAACAAAAGCAAGCCATCCGGCATTGCAATGTGAAAGAATATTAAAATTATTTTTTATGATTTCATTCCCGTATTCACCAATTTTCCTGCTTGCATAAATATCCTGCTCGGCAATGAATTCGGCAGCAATAACGGCTCTTGCAGGCGAATGTTTTGCAGCAGCATAAACCAGTTCGGTAGCATAAAATAAATTTCTTGCAGTTGGACGCGTACCCTCAATTTCGTTTTTAGCAATTAAAATCTCTTCTTCGTAATTATTATTATCAGCGAGCAGAGCAGCCTGTGCCATTGCATAACCTGCAGCAGCACCAATAGCACCGGCACCACGTACAATCATTGTTTTAATTGCGTGACAGGTTGTTTTATAATCTTTCGATTCAAATATTTTAAACTCAAAAGGAAGAAGATTCTGTTCTATCATAAACACTGTTGAACCTTCGAGCCAAATGGTTTTGTATTCTTTACCGTTAACTTTCATTTCAAATTAATTACAACAAAAGTAATTTTAAAAATGCAGTTATACAAAAAGTAATATAATAATAAGGTATAAGGTAGAAAGGTATAGGGAAGTTAGAACTTAAAATTTGTATTTAAGATTTTGGATTGTAAATTAAATACAATACAGATAAAGCCCATATTACAAGTTACAAATATTAATAAAATAACCAATTTCCAACATCGAATTACCAATGATCAGCTTGGATATTGGAAATTGAGCGTTGATTATTTGAAATTTATTCTTTATCGTTAAAAAAGCCGGCTAACCAGGCCGGCAAAAAAGGTATGACGAATGTCATATGTTAGGAAAGTAAGCTTTTTAAAATATCGGAAACAACTTTATTATCGGCTTTTCCGGCAAGTTCTTTACTAGCAAGCCCCATAACTTTTCCCATATCTTTTATAGATGAAGCGCCGGTTGTTTCAATAATTTTTTTAATAATATTTTTAATTTCTTCTTCACCCATTTGCGCTGGCAGATATTGCTGTATGATATCAGCCTGAAAAATTTCAGGTTCAGCAAGATCCGATCTGTTTTGGGTTTTATAAATTTCAGCAGCTTCTCTGCGTTGCTTAACCAGCTTCTGTAATAATTTTATTTCGCTGTCGTCGGTAACCGGTTCACCGGAAGATTGTGCAAGCAACAACGCTGCTTTAATGCTTCTTAATGCTTCCAGTTTTTCTTTTTCTTTGGCAAGCATTGCCGATTTAATATCAGCATTGATGCGGTCAACTAAACTCATAATTTAATTTCTATAAATTAATCAACGTTATCGTGAAGAAAACTATTATTCTGCCGGAGTTCCACTTTTTTATCTTCACCTTCTGAAAGTGTGAATTTTGAAATATGTGATTCGCTAGAAGGAATAACATTCGATAACACTACATTTCTTCTCACGTATGCCGGTTCTTTTTCGAGTTCAGAAACACCTTGCTGTGTTTTAATTTTCATGCTGAGCTCTTTAAGTTTTTTTATTCTTTCCTGTGTATGAAGCGGAACATTTTCTTTTTCAGCAACAGGTTCCTGTACCGGTTCAACTTTATTCTCAAAAGCCGGTTCTTCTGTTTTAACCAGTATTATCGGCTCGTTCAAAGCATTAGGCTGAAGTTGAATATCCGGTTCATCATCAGCTGCTTGTTTTGTGTTTTCAAATAGAGTGAATTCATTAGTGATTTCAACCTGTTTTGATTCATTGATAATTTTTATTTCTTCAACCTTCTCAACATTTTTTGTTGTTAGTTTGATATCAAAAATATCAACGTCTTCTTTTTCGGTAACAGGATTATTTTTTTCTTCCTTCTCTGTTTTAATTTCTTCTTCAAGGGAAACAACATTACGTACAGGTTGCTTTGCCGGGATGTAATCAAATGTTTCTGTTGAATTGAAACCTGTAGCAATAAGAGTAACACCTATCATGTTGTCTAATGATTCGTCAACGCCATTACCCCAAATGATCTCAGCTGTTGAACCTGATTCACGCTGGATGTATTCAGTGATTTCAGAAACTTCATCCATGGTAATCTCAGCCTTACCTGAAGCGATATACAACAAAATGTTGCTTGCACCTTTAATCTGGTTATCGTTCAGTAATGGTGAAGATAAAGCCATTTCAACAGCTTCGAGAGCGCGGTTTTCACCTTCAGCAAATCCCGAACCCATTATAGCAACACCACTGTTTTTCATTACAGTCTTCACATCTTCAAAATCAACATTGATGTAACCGGGAACAGTGATTATTTCAGCAATACCTTTTGCTGCATTGGTAAGAATGTTATCCGCTTTTCCGAATGCTTCGGACAAACGCTGGTTTCCGTATAGTTCGCGTAATTTATCATTGCATATTACAAGCAGTGTATCTACATTTTTCCGAAGTTCTTTAATACCTTCTTCTGCCTGCAATTTTCTTTTTCTTCCTTCAAAAGAAAATGGAATGGTAACAATTGCAACAGTAAGTATTCCCATTTCTTTAGCAGTAGCAGCAATTACAGGAGCTGCTCCCGTACCTGTTCCGCCCCCCATACCTGCAGTAATAAAAAGCATTTTGGTATTCGTATCCAGCATACTTTTAATCTGGTCAATATTTTCTATGGCCGCATTTTTCCCGACAGCAGGAATAGAACCCGCTCCCCTTCCTTCAGTAAGACTCGCTCCTATCTGAACTTTAACAGGTATAGGACTAATTTCAAGAGCCTGGGAGTCGGTGTTGCATACAATAAAATCAACACCTTCAATGCCCTGTTTGAACATATGGTTTACAGCATTGCTGCCGCCACCGCCTACACCAATCACTTTTATGATTGATGATTTATTTTTTGGAAGGTCGAATTGTATCATTTCGGTCATAGATGTTTTTTCGGATGGTTAAAATTAGATATAAGATGCTATCGAAATTTTTTTTTGTTCAGATTTTATTAACATGAATTTTACAAAAAATGTTAATATTTTTTATTTGTTAATTTGTTCCACCGTCTTCAAAAAATTCTTTACCCTTTGCAAAAATTTTATCAAAGAATCCGCCTTTGGTTTTTTTAGAATGTGTCTGGACTTTTGTTTTTTCTTTCGCATTCCCTTTATTTTCCCTGGGTACCTTACTTTCCATTTTTTCGAGTCGTTCAAATCCTTTTATCACCAAGCCAACACCTGTTGCAAACATAGGACTTGCAATATCTTCGGAAACACTTTTTGCCAGGTGTTCATTTGGGTATCCGATACGTGTATCCATGCCGGTAATAAATTCAGTAAGCTGTGCCACATGTTTTAACTGAGCACCACCACCGGTAAGTACAATTCCTGCAATGAGTTTTTTCTCGTAACCGGAATTTTTTATTTCATAATAGATATGTTCAATGATCTCTTCCATTCTTGCCTGTATAATACTGGCAAGGTTTCTCAGCGAGATCTCTTTCGGGTCGCGTCCTCTTAATCCGGGAATGGAAACAATTTCTTCTTCCTTATTTTCACTTGCCAATGCTGAACCGAATTTTATTTTCAATGCTTCAGCCTGGCTGCGAATAATAGTGCATCCTTCTTTAATGTCTTCGGTAACAACATTTCCACCAAAAGGAATTACGGCAGTATGACGAATGATTCCATCCTGGAAAATAGCGATGTCTGTTGTACCCCCGCCAATATCAACTAAAACAACCCCGGCTTCTTTTTCGTCTTCGCTCAGCACGGCATCAGATGAAGCAAGCGGTTCAAGAATAAGTTCGGCAACTTCAAGTCCTGCTTTGCTTACACACTTATGAATATTTTTTGCTGCGGCAACTTGTCCGGTGATAATATGAAAATTCGCTTCAAGGCAAATGCCCGACATACCTATAGGATCTTTAATTCCCGGTTCTTTGTCAACGATATATTCCTGCGGAATAACATGAATGATTTCTTCGCCGGGCTGCATCACCAGCTTATACATATTTTCAACCAACACATCAATATCCTGCTGGCTGATTTCATCTTCAAGACTATTGCGCATAATGTTTCCACGATGCTGAATACTTTTTATATGCTGACCTGCAATTCCCACGTTCACCACCCTTATATTCACACCTGATTTTTGTTCCGCTTCTTCAATAGCAGCACGAATAGAATGAACTGTTTTTTCAATATTGGCAACCATACCACGTGTAACTCCAATCGATTCTGATTTCCCAATTCCCAGAATTTCAATTTTACCGAATTCGTTTCTTCTTCCAACGATTGCAGCAATCTTGGTAGTACCAATGTCTAATCCTACAATAATTTCTGATTCCATATTTTATGAATTAAGTTTTTGAACAAACCACCTGATTTTTATATTTTAAATTTATTTTTTTGTATTTACTCCACCCTATCTTATTCAAGCCTTTCTTATAAAAAACCAAAAGATTATTAAATTTTTCTTCCATATTATCTATGTTTCCAAAAATAACAACTGCATCGCCTATCTTGGTAAACAATTCCATTTCTCCTTTTGTATTCACGTATATCTCTTCTATCATGGCTTTCCAGAATTCATCCTTATCAATAAACTGTGCTATTCTGAAAACCTTATAAGCAGCCGTTTTCATAATATTCGAATCGGCACTCAGCGAATCATTAACATCTAATTTTATTTTAGGAGCATAATAATTATCAATATTTCCATTTGCTACAAGCAAGCGGGCAGAATATTTTTCACTACCGGGCATCAGGAAACCCTTATCATCAATGTAATAACTTTGATTGAATTTATTTATCACTTTTACTAACGGACGTCTTTGCTTTATTTTAATTTCAATATCACCCTCGATATTTGTACTTACATCTGCCTTTTCAACATAAGGTATTTCATTCAATGCACTTTCAATATCATTGGAATTTATTTCCGCAAGGCTATTATCTTTTAGCTTATAACCCTTGCCGGAAAGGTAATCCCAAATATCACTTTCTGTAATAAAATAATCATCGCTATCGTATTTTATCAGTACACTTTGGTTTTTACATATCACCGCATCCTGCTGTTTCTGTATAAAAGCAATAAGTACACCTACACCTGCAATTAAAATAACCCACATCAATATGATGATGATTCTTTTCATTAAAATTCTCTTTGAATTTTTAAAATATTTTTTAAACTTTTTTCAATAGGCAATACCAGTTGATCAATATCCCCTGCGCCAATAGTAACAAGCACTTCGAGCTTCCTTTTTACCAGTTCTTCGATTAGGTCATCCCTGGTGCATAATGATTTATTCTTAATTTTAATTTTCTCCAAAAGCATTTCTGAAGTAACTCCTTTGATAGGAAGTTCCCTTGCAGGATAAATGTCGAGCAATATACATTCATCAAGCATAGCAAGGCTTTCAGCAAACCCATCGGCAAAATCGCGTGTACGTGAAAACAAGTGAGGCTGGAAAACTCCTGTGATTTTTTTTGAAGGATATAATTCTCTTACTGCATTTAAACAGGCTTTTATTTCTTCGGGATGATGAGCATAATCATCAATAAAAACGAGTTCTTTTTCATTGATCCGGTAATCGAACCGGCGCATTACTCCCGAATAACTTTCCAATGCTTTTTTAATAACATTCACCTGAACGCCCATTTGATAAGCCACTGCAGCTGCTGCCACTGCATTTTCCACATTATGCATTCCGGGTACTCCGGCTTTAATTTCTGTTTTTTTATTTTCGGGAAAATTCAATGTAAAATAAAATGCGCCATCAGAAACTTTTATATCCGAAGCCATATATTCGCATTTCACTTTTGCAGAATAGCTCTGATATTTTATTTTATCATCAGTAAGCTTTAAACTTTTTTTAAGAAATAATTTTCCTTCATTTCTTATTTGTTTTGCAAAAAGTGTGAACGATTCAACCACATAATTTTTATCACCATAAATATCCAGGTGGTCGGCATCCATAGCCGAAATTACTGCAATATCAGGATGTAACTGAAGGAAGCTTCTGTCGTATTCATCCGCTTCGACAACGGCAATGGAATTTTTCCCTGATAAAATCAAATTTGATTTATAATTTTTTGCAATGCCCCCGATAAAAGCCATCACATCTTTTTTTGCACATTTCAGGATGTGCGCGATCATTGACGTAATGGTAGTTTTACCATGTGTACCTGCAACAGCTATAGTAAATGAATCATTAACAACCCCGGCTAATACTTCGGCTCTCTTTTTTAAACTGAATTTATTTTCTTTCAGATAAATAAATTCTTTGTGATCTTTTGGAACCGCAGGAGTATAAACTACAAGGTCAACATTTTCGGGTATTGCATTAATGTTTTCATCGAAATGAACATTAATTCCTTCTTTAATTAATTCACTTGTTAATGGTGTTGGTGTTTTATCATAACCGCTTACATTTGCTCCAAGCGATTTAAAATAACGCGCCAGGGCGCTCATACCAATGCCACCAATGCCAAGGAAATAAATATTTTTTATTTTATTAATTTCTTTCATTTAAAAATTTTTCCTGTTAATTTAATAACTTCTTTTGCAATTGTTATTGCAGCATCAGGCAAAGCAAGTCGTTTTATATTACAACTTAAATTTTTCATTTCTTCTTCGTTACCAAACATTTCGTTTATTACTTCGCTCAGTATTTGCCTGCATTCCGAATCTTTCACAAGCCTTGCTGCATTTTCTTTTACAAGCGCCATTGCATTTTTTGTCTGATGATCTTCGGCTACATTCGGCGAAGGAACAAGAATTGCCGGTTTACCAACACAACATAATTCCGAAACCGAAATTGCACCAGCCCGCGAAACTACTAAATCAGCTGCGGCATAAGCCAAATCCATCCTGTTAATGAAATCATAAACGGCAATTCCATTACCCGTATAATTTTTTACTTCAGCTTTTGCTGTTTCATAATAAGCTTTTCCTGTCTGCCATATCAATTGAATATTTTTTTCTTTCAATAAAGACAAAGACTTGCATATACTTTCGTTGATAGTCCTTGCTCCCAAGCTTCCGCCTACAGCAAAAATGATTTTATGATTTTCTTTTAAACCGAAAAATTTTAATGCTTCCTGTTTTTTATTTTCAATATCTATCACATCTTTTCTGACAGGATTACCGGTCAAAACAATTTTTTCAACCGGAAAATATTTTTTCATTTCAGGAAAAGCAACACAAATTTTATTTACTTTTTTTGACAGATTGATATTTGATTTTCCCGGGAAAGAATTTTGCTCCTGTATGAGTGTAGGGATTTTATTATAATTTGCAGCTTTTACAACTGCCCAGCTGGCATAGCCTCCAACACCAACCACCACATCGGGTTTAAAATTCTTAATGATGCTGCGCGATCTTATCAAACTGGAAATTATTTTAAACGGCACCAAAAAATTTTTATACGTCAATCTTCTTTGAATTCCGCTAATCCATAACCCTTCAATCTTATATCCGGCAGCCGGAACTTTTTCCATTTCCATCCTGCCTTTGGCGCCTACAAAAAGAATTTCCGAATCGGGTAAAATTTCTTTTATAGCATTTGCAATAGCAATTGCAGGGAAAATATGTCCCCCGGTACCTCCGCCACTTATGATCACTCTTATACTACTGCTCTTCATTTTTTTCCTGAATATTTTCTTCTGTGTTTTCTTTACCTGATTTTTTTTCTTTATCTGATTCTTTACTTACACTAAGAATTATCCCTATTGCAATACCGGTAAACCAAATGGATGTTCCTCCCATACTAACCATTGGAAGGGGCTGACCGGTAACCGGAAATAAATTCACCGCTACGGCCATATTTATGAATGCCTGGAATACCAAGCTAAAGCAGCAACCAAATGCCAGGAACGCACCAAATGTTCCCGGTGCGGTTGATGCAATTTTTACTCCCCTGAATAGTAAAATCAAATACATTAATATTACAACGATGGCTCCTATCAATCCATATTCTTCAACAATAATAGCATAAATAAAATCGGAATAAGGATGTGGCAGAAAATTACGTTGTGTACTGTTACCGGGAAATTTCCCTACTATCCCACCTGTTGCTATTGCTATTTTTCCCTGTTCTACCTGGTAATTTTCATCTTTATCAGGATTCTGAAAATTTTCAATCCTGTTCTTCCATGTCCCCAGCCTGCCCTGACTCTGTGAATTCATAAGGATGATAACAAATAAACTAAATAGAACTACAGCGATTCCAAACAAGGCAAAAATATATTTCATATTGATGCGCCCAATGAACATCATTGTCATACATGTTGCAAATAGTACAGCAGCTGTTGAAAAATTTGCAGGAAGTATCAACCCGCAAACAATTAAAATCGGCGCCATAATTGGAACAAAAGCCGATTTGAAATCTTTTATCTGCTCTTGTTTTTTTGATAATAAACGTGCTACATAAATTATGAGCGCAAGTTTTGCAAAATCGGAACTTTGAAAAGTAAGATTGATCACAGGCAATGTTAACCAACGACTGGCCTCATTTACATTGGTTCCTGTAAAAAGAGTAAACAATAACAAAGGAACGGCAATAAACATGGCAAGCTGTGAAATCCTTGAATAATAAGTGTATTTCACCAGGTGAGCAACATACATCAGCCCAAGACCGAATAACAGAATAATAAAATGTTTTATTAGATAATATTCTGTATTACCATGTTGATAGCGGTATGCAAGCGTTCCCGTAGAACTGTATACCGACAGCAATGAAAAAATAGTCAGTATAAAAATTACTAACCATACAATTTTATCACCCCTGATATTGTTAAGTATTTTTATCATTATTTTTTATTAAAAATCACGAACTGCTTCCTTGAATTTTTTTCCACGCTCTTCATAATTTTCGAAGAGGTCGAAACTGGCACATGCCGGTGATAACAAAACCACATCACCCTGTTTTCCGAAATGATATGCTGTTCTTACCGCATCAATTGCAGTATAGGTTTCCGCAATATTTTCAACGATCCCTTTAAAATTTTTTATGATTTTTTTATTGTCAAGACCAAGACAAACAATTGCCTTCACTTTACTCTTCACCATATCATTAAGTAAAGAATAATCGTTGCCTTTGTCTTTTCCGCCAACAATCCAAATCACAGGCTTGGTCATGCTTTCCAAAGCATACCATGCCGAATTCACATTCGTGGCTTTTGAATCGTTTATAAATTCAATACCATGAATATTGGCGACAAACTCCAGTCGGTGCTCAACACCTTGAAAATCGGAGAGGCTTTCTTTTATAACATCTTTTCTGATGTCAAGAATCCGCGCAGCGATTCCTGAAGCCAGCGAATTGTAAAGGTTGTGTTTACCTTGTAGTGCTAATTCTTGAAAGAGCATTCTAAATTGGGTTTGGTTTATATTTATTTTATATTCATTTTCATTAACAAATCCGCCTGTTTCAAGCTTGTGTTGAATAGAGAACGGAATTAATTTTTGTTTTAATTTTCTTTTATTGATTTCACTTTTTATCACTTCATCATCATCACAGTAAATAAAATAATCTTCTTCTTTTTGATTTCTTGTAATTCTGAATTTCGAATCTGCATACTTCTGAAAATCGTTATCGTAGCGGTCCAGGTGATCGGGTGTAATGTTTAACAACACCGCTATATCTGCACGAAACTCATACATTCCGTCAAGCTGAAAACTGCTTAATTCCAACACAAAATATTCATGATCGCTTTCAGCAAGTTGCCCGGCAAAACTTTTTCCAACATTACCTGCAAGACAAACATCCCATCCTGCTTTATTCAGAATATGATGTATAAGCGTTGAAGTTGTGGTTTTTCCGTTACTTCCGGTGATACATATTTTTTTTGAAGTACTGAATCTTGAAGCAAATTCTATTTCCGATATGACCGGAATATTTTTTGCTTTAATTTTTTTCAGCTCTTCTGTATCATCAGGAATACCGGGACTTTTAATCACTTCATCCGCTTTAAGCAAACGATTCAGCGTATGCTTTTCTTCTTCCCATTCAACACCAGCATTTGAAAGAACGTTTTTATATTTTTCTTTTATTTTACCTTTATCCGAAACAAAAACCTCAAAGCCTTTCTTTACAGCCAGTATTGCTGCTCCCACTCCACTTTCTCCTGCTCCGAGTATTATTATTTTTTTCACGGGCATTTTGTAAAAACATTTTTATCGAATCTTTAATGTTACTATCGTAATAATTGCCAGTATTATTCCTATAATCATGAAACGTAATGTAATCTTGGCTTCGTGATAACCTTTCTTCTGATAATGATGATGTAACGGCGCCATCAGGAAAACTCTGCGTCCTTCGCCATACTTGCGTTTCGTGTATTTGAAATAAAGTACCTGTATAGAAACCGAAAGACTCTGCACGAAAAATATTCCGCACAGTATAGGTATCAAAAGCTCTTTACGAATGATGATTGCAAAAACGGCAATGATTCCGCCTAAAGCCAAACTTCCTGTATCGCCCATAAACACTTGCGCAGGAAATGAATTGTACCATAGGAACCCGATACATGCACCAACAAAAGAACCTACATAAATGGTCAGCTCACCCAAATTCGGGATGTACATAATATTTAGATAATTTGCAAAAATGATGTTACCCGAAACATATGCAAGCACACCCAGCGTAGTTCCAATAATTGCTGAGGTTCCCGATGCAAGCCCGTCAATTCCGTCCGTCAGGTTTGCCCCGTTTGAAACCGCTACGATTATAAAAATCACTATCGGGATAAAAATAAGAAATGCAAATTTCCTGTAATCACCACCAAGCCATGAAAGCAAATCGGCATAATCAAATTCATTATTCTTAAAAAATGGAATGGTTGTTTTAGTTGATTTTACAGTTTCTTTAGAAAAACTTAATTGTGCCTCATTGAAGTTATCCATTTTAAACATGGTCTGTGAATCAACATAACTGGCATGCCTTTCAGCTTTTTGTTTTATCACAACATTATTACTGAAATAAAGTGTACATCCTACAATAAGCCCCAATCCTACTTGTCCAAGTATTTTAAATTTTCCAGCCAGGCCTTTTTTATTTTTTTTGAATACCTTAATATAATCATCAATAAAACCAATTGCACCTAACCAAACTGTAGCAATAAGCATCAGTATTATATAAATATTATGCAGCTTTGCAAACAGAAGCGTAGGTATTACTATTGATAAAAGAATTATCAAACCACCCATAGTTGGTGTACCTTTTTTCTGAATCTGACCTTCCAGGCCTAAATCGCGGATATCTTCACCCACTTGTTTTTTTCGCAAATAATTGATCAATCTTTTACCAACGAATAAGGATAAAAGCAGCGAAGTGATTATCGCAGCAGTAGCACGAAAGCTGATATACTGGAATAGCCCGGCTCCCGGAAAATCATACTGCTTATCTAAAAAATCGAATAAGTAATACAGCATATGATTTTATTTTAATTGTTCAAAAATTTCATTTACTACTTTTAAATCATCAAAAGGATGTTTCACTCCTTTAATATCCTGGTACTTCTCATGCCCTTTACCGGCAATCAGAATTATGTCATGAGGTGAAGTAAGATGACAAGCTGTGCGTATAGCTTCTCTTCTGTCAGCAACAACAACGACTTTTCTTCTATCAGTAATATCAACCCCTGCAAGCATATCTTCAATAATTTTTTCAGGATCTTCCGATCTTGGATTATCGGATGTTATAATAACTTTATCACTTAATTTACATGCAATGTTTGCCATTACCGGGCGTTTGGTCTTATCCCTATCGCCGCCACAACCAACTACTGTTATCACATTACTATCGTCATCTTTAACAGCTGCAATGGTTTTAAGAACATTTTCCAGTGCATCGGGAGTGTGTGCATAATCAACAATTGCAACGGTTTTATCTTTTGCGAATACCGTTTCGAATCGTCCTTCCACAGCAGTTAAACGGCTTAACACTGTCAGGACTTCCGATTTATCGAGGCCAAGCAAACATGCTGTTGCATATATTCCTAAAAGATTGTATGCATTGAAACTTCCCACAAGCTTGAACCAGACATCTATTCCATCAATGTTTAATTGAAGACCGGTAAAACGATTTTCAATAATTTTAGCTTTATAATCAGCTACATTCTTTAACGCATAAGTATAATTAGCAGCTTTGGAATTTTGTAACATCACTTTTCCATTTTTATCATCGGTATTGCTTAAAGCAAATGCTTTGCTGCCCAATGTATCAAAGAATGTTTTTTTTGCATGAAGATATTCTTCAAATGTTTTATGAAAATCCAGGTGATCATGAGTGATATTTGTAAACACACCGCCTGCAAAATCAATTCCTGTTATGCGATGCTGCACTATTGCATGTGAACTGACTTCCATAAAACAATAGGTACAACCTTTATCAGCCATATCTTTCAGTATCGACTGAATTTGAATTGCATCAGGAGTAGTATGTGTAGCAGGTAAAACTGTATCGTTAATTTTTAAACAAACTGTAGAAAACAAACCAGCTTTATATCCGAGTTCTATAAAAAGTTGATGCAATAATGTTGCAGTTGTGGTTTTTCCATTCGTCCCCGTTATACCAATAACATTAAGCTTCTCCGAAGGGTTATCATAGTAATTTGCAGCAATCCATCCCAAAGCATAACTGCTGTCGGCAACTTTTATATAAGTAATTTCATCAGAAATTTTTTCAGGAAATTTTTCGCATACAATCGCTACAGCACCCGATTTTTCAGTTTGCTCAATAAATTCATGTCCATCGGCTTTCGTACCTTTTACGGCAACAAACAGGCTCCCCTTTTCAACTTTTCTTGAATCGAAAGCAATACCGGATATTTCTCTTTCGGTATTTCCAAGCGTTTCTATAATGCCTGTTTTATATAATATGTCTTTAAGCAATTTCATTAATTACTTGTTTTCGGTTTTTCTGTTGTTTTATTTGATGTACTTTTTGTTGTTTTATTTTCTGTTGACTTGACTGTTTTGGTCGCCGGTTTTGCTACAGATTTTGTAGTAGTCTTTGTAGTAGGTTTCGCGGCAGGTTTTGTAACAGGTTTCTTAGCAGGCTTATCAATAATTTTATTAGTTTCTGTTTTTATTTTTTTATCTGTTATTGTTTTATTCTTTAAATCTGTTTTAATATTTTTTTCTGATTTGGATTCTTTTTTATTCTCAACTTTTACAGAATCTTTTTTGGGAACTTCAAGTAGTGCAAGCGGCGCTTCAGCAATTGTCGCCTGGTATGATAAAACAATATTTATGTGATTTCCTTTTTTCACGTTGGTTCCGGCAGTAATGGATTGTGACACAACTTTACCTTTACCCGAAACATTTACTTTTAACCCGGTGCTTTCAAGTAAATACAAAGCATCACGTAAGCCCATTCCAATAACATCGGGCACATTGCCGTATTTAAAAGGTTTATCCCTGAATGTAATGGTCTTCTCATCAGAAGCTACGGAAACCCATAATGCATTTGGAGATTGGGTAAGTGTAGCAAAATCAAGCTGCTTATATATGGTATACAGATCTTTTTGATTTCCTGCTTTTACAAATGGGATATTCGTATTGGCATATACTGAATCTTCTTTCTGCTGATGAATCTCAAGTTGTGTTGCAAATACCCTGTCGGCAATCTGTTTGAAAACAGGAGCAGCCACAGAACCGCCATAATACGCACCTTTTGAAGGATTGTTTATTACTACGATACATGAATATTTAGGATTATCGGCAGGGAAATATCCAACAAAAGATGCCTTATAGCTAATGCTTCCTTTATCTTTATAACCCTTGCTGTTTTGTGCAACCTGTGCTGTTCCTGTTTTTCCGGCAATTCTATATACAGAATTTTTCAGATGCTTTGCTGTACCACTATCAACAACTCCTTCTAAAAGTTTTTGTACCTGCAGAACTGTTTTTTTAGAACAAATAGAATCTTTAAGCACAACTGTTTTTTTTGTTTCAACAACTTTTCCGGTTTTCCTGATCTCCTGAACAAACATGGGTTTTACCATTTTCCCGTCATTTGCAACGGTGTTATAAAATGAAAGTATTTGCAATGGAGTAAGTGCCACTTCATAACCTATCGACATCCATGGCAGCGTAACCCGCGACCAGCTTTTATTTTTTGTATTCTTAACAACAGGCATTGCTTCACCACCAATATCAATACCTAAAGGCAGATTGATACGCATGCTGTATAGCTTGTCAATAAAGCGCTGCGGATTATCTTTATATGCTTTAAAAATAGCTTTTGAAATTCCCACGTTCGATGATATTTCAAAAGCACGACGCACAGGAACCGGACCGTAACCATTGATATGAGAATCTTTCATTTCCCTGTCGAAATAGGTTGTCTTTCCTATAGGAACCATATCTCCAAGGGTTATCTTACCATCATCCAATGCGGCAACAACAGAAAATAATTTGAATGTAGAACCGGGTTCGGTACTTTCACCAATGGCATAATTATATTTTTCTTCGTATTCGCCTTCAGATGTTCTCGATAGATTTGTAATTGCTTTAATATGCCCGGTTTCAACTTCCATCAATATTGCACATCCATGATCGGCATCATTGGCTATAAGCGTTTTCCGTAAAGCATTTTCAGCTACATCCTGAATATCAATATTGATCGTAGTAATTACATCGCTGCCGTTCTGGGGTTCAATTTCATTTTCATTCAAAGGCATCCAAACACCTCCAGCAATTTTCTTTCTTAATCTTATTCCGCTTACACCTTCCAGTTGCTTGCTATAAGCACCTTCCAATCCAACAAAGATTCCTTCACGTTCAAAACCAATTGTCCGTTTTGCCAGCGACTGGTATGGAGTTACACGCTTTTCCTTTTGATCAACAACAAGTCCGCCCCTGTTTTTTCCTAACCTGAATATTGGAAATGTTTTTAATATCTTTAATTGTTCATATGTTACCTGTGTGCTTTCATCTGTCAGCAATGATTTATGAATAAGAACATATTCTTTCTTTTCTTTACGTGCAGCCGTAAGTAGTTTTCTGAATTGTTGCCTGGTTTTATCTTTGAAAATTTGAGCAAGACAACAGGAAAGTGAATCTACATTCTTATCAAATATTTCATCTGTTATTACCTGTGAATCCCAGTAAATATCAAATATAGGGATTGAGGTTGCAAGCAAACTGCCATCTTCAGCACATATATTACCCCTGATGGCTTCAACCATCATGGTGTCTATTGTTTGCTGCCTTGAACGCTCGCGCCAATGATCACCTTCAACAAACTGTATATGGCAGATCTGTCCTATGATAAAGAAAGAGAAGACAAGGACTACTACGTAGACCAAATAAACACGCCATAGTATGTCTTTCTTAACTTCTTTCATTTATTAATCATTATTTTCCGTTGCCTTAACGGTAGTATCCGATTCAATAAAAATTTTATAAGGAGGAGTTACAGATTCCTTTATTCCGTATGGTTCTATTCGTTTTATCACTTCCGATTGACGACTGTAAAACATCAGTCTCGATTTGGATGTGATATTTTCCGAACGCAATTCTTTATTTTCTTTCTTTACTTTTTCTATTTCAATAATTTTCTTTTCAGCATAGAATGAATTGGCTATATAAAGCACCACTAATAAAACGATGTACAATACAAACGGAATGTTTTCCATTACCGATTTTCTTGCAAGTATGGTTCCATCAAGCACGCTCTGAATACCTTTAACAACAGGATTCACCTTGCGTTTTTTCACAGGTTTCACGGGCTCTTTTTCTTCGGGCTCGATTATTTCCGGTTCTTTATATGAGTTTTCTCCCATCAGTTCTTTTCAGCAATTCTCATTTTTGCACTTCGTGCTCTTTTATTTTTTTCAATTTCTTCATCACAGGGAACAACAGGCTTCCTTGTAATTATTTTCATAAATATTTCTTTATTACCAAAAAAATCTTTTGATTCTGTTCCTTCAAAATTCCCACTCCTGAAAAAATTTTTAACCAGCCTGTCCTCCAGCGAATGATATGATATTACAACAAACCTTCCTCCCGGATTCAATACTTCTTCACCGCTTACCAATAGCTCTTTCAGTGATTCCAGTTCCTGATTTATTTCTATTCGTAATGCCTGTAATATTTTTGCAAAGAATTTATTTTCCTTTCCTCTTTCTGCAAAGCCGCCAATTGCTTCTTCCAGGTTACTAATGGTTTTAATTTTTTTGTCCTCTCTGTATTGAACAATTTTATGAGCAATTTTTTTTGCTTCTTTTAATTCAGCATACTCATATAATAAATTACTCAATTGTTCCAGGCTGTATGTTGCCAATATTTCCTGTGCATTCAATTCATTATTTTTATTCATACGCAAATCAATTTCTGCATTGCCGCGTATGGTAAATCCTCTTTCCGGCTGATCGATCTGATAGGATGAAATACCAAGGTCGGCAATAATACCATCAACTGATTTTATATTATGATACTTCAGAAAATTTTTCAGATACCTGAAATTTCCATGAATCATGATTAGCCTTTTATCATCAATCACATTTTGAAAAGCATCAGCATCCTGGTCAAAAGCAACCAGGTTACCGTTTTCAATTTGTTTTAAAATTTCTTTAGAATGTCCGCCGCCGCCAAATGTCGCATCTACGTAGATGCCGCCGGGCTTTATCGCAAGCCCTTCAATGCTTTCGCGCAGCAGAACAGTTTCATGGTAAATCATTCCCGGTCTTCTCCTTGTTTTCTTTATTCCCCATTACCTCTTCTGCCAATGTTGAAAAATCCTCAGGTTCATTAGTAAGCAGGTTTTCATAAACTCCTTTTGACCAAATTTCAACACGATTGGAAAATGCGGAAAGCACAAGCTCTTTGTCAATTCCTGCATATATTGAAAGTTGTTTTGGCAATAAAAGTCTGCTTGCAGAATCAAGTACTAACTCGGTAGCTCCGCGGTAAAAATATCTGACAAAATCACGGTTTTTCTTATTGTAAAGATTCAGCTGATTTATTTCATCACTGATAACCTTCCACACGTTTCGGGGATATAAAACAAGGCACTTTTCAAAACCTCTGTTTACTACAAACCTTTCCTGTTCCTCTGTAGGTAATTGTTTTTTCAAACCTGAGGGCAGCATAAAACGCCCTTTAACATCTATGCGGCACTCGAATTCTCCAATTAGGTTTGTCATTTTACACTTGGTTTGTTGAAGTTGCTAAATTATAAAAATATTTACCACTTTTTACCACTTTTTACCACTTTGTTCATAACTTTTGACACTTAATTTTTAAGTTTTTAATAATTTGTTGTTTATCTGAATATTATACGACCTTAAAAATGCTATTGTGAATAAACTTTGTGAATATCTTGATGAAAAAAAGAATAAAAAATCATTTATCAGAAGCATTATTGCCTTTAAAATCAATAATGTTTAATTTTGTCGTTTAAGAAATATAAAATGAGCAAACGAAAACCATACGATAAAACACTTGTTCCGTTAAATAAACAAATTGATATTGAAAATGTTATCAGAAGTAAAAGCCCTAAGCTTTTAAAGTATTTACCCCGTTTTATATTAAAATATCTGAAGCGTATCCTTCATGAAGATGAGGTGAATATTGCTCTTGAAACCTATAAAGATGCTGAAGGTATTGATTTTGTTGACGGTATCATTAAGGAATTCGGAGCAAAAATCAATGTTATAAATCCTCAGAATTTACCCGGTACAGGGCGTTATCTGATTGCCTCTAATCATCCTCTTGGAGGATTGGACGGGATGGCTCTTATGCATGTTGTAGGAAAAGTAAGAAGGGATATTCTCTTTCCTGTAAATGATATTTTATTGTTTTTAAAAAACTTAAAACCACTTTTCATTCCAATAAATAAGCATGGTAAAAACACCGATAATATAAAATCTATTGATAATACATTTGCTTCCGATACGATGATATTATATTTCCCTGCAGGGCTTTGTTCGCGAAAACAAAAAGGAAAAATTTGCGACCTCGAATGGAAAAATACTTTTATAAAAAAATCTGTTCAATACCAGCGCGATATTATTCCTGTTCATATAGAAGGAAAGAATTCAAATTTTTTTTATAACTTAGCAAACTTCAGGAAACGCTTAGGAATTAAAGCAAACATCGAAATGCTTTATCTTGTTGATGAAATGTTCAAACAATATGAGGAAAACATAAACATCACATTTGGCAAGCCTATTTCATATAAAGTTTTTGAAAATATTTACAAATCGAAAGAGTGGGCAGAGAAAGTTAAAAAGCATGTTTATGAACTTGGAAAAAATCCTGATGCTGAATTTAAAGTTTAACAAAAAGAAGAAAAATCATGTTTAAAGATATCATACCTCCGGTTGAAAAAAATCTTCTTGAAAAAGAATTATCAAAAGATAAATTCATAAGGAATACAAACAACAAAAGCAACGAGATTTATGTTGTTACTTACGACGATTCTCCTAATGTTATAAAAGAGATAGGTCGACTACGAGAAGTTACTTTCCGCAGGGCCGGCGGAGGTACAGGAAAAGAAATTGACCTGGATGAATTTGATACCGGTCCATCACAATATTTTCAGCTTATTGTTTGGGATCCTAAAGAAAAAGAAATTGTAGGTGGTTACAGGTACATCCGTTGCGGTGATGCGAAAAAAAATGCAGATGGCGAATACCAGCTTGCAACAGCTCACCTATTCAGGTTTTCCGATATTTTTGAAAAATATTATATGCCTTATACCATTGAACTCGGACGTTCATTTGTTCAGCCTTTGTACCAGCCTGCCAACGACCCGAGAAAAGGATTATATGCACTGGACAATATTTGGGATGGATTAGGTGCTGTAATTGTTGACAACCCTGACATCCGGTATTTCTACGGAAAAGTTACCATGTATCTTAATTTTAACCAGGAAGCAAGAGATATGATATTATATTTCATGCACCGTTATTTTCCTGATCGTGAAAATCTGGTAACTCCAAAATTTCCCAGGGGGCTTCAAATTGACATCCGCACACTCAACGCAATTTTTAATGGTGAAACATACCAGGAAAATTATAAAATACTTGTTCAGAATGTAAGAAGATTAAAAGAAAATATTCCACCTCTTGTAAATGCCTATATGAATATTTCTCCTTCAATGCTTACTTTCGGAACTGCTTTAAACGATACCTTTGGTGATGTTGAAGAAACAGGGATACTTGTTACCATTTCTGATATTTACGATGTAAAAAAAGAACGTCACCTGCATTCATATAAAAACAAATAAATGTTGATCTCCTCTGCACAATTCATTAAAAGCAGTAAGGTGTATACCGAATGTCCAAAACCCAACCTGCCTGAATATGCATTTATAGGGCGTTCCAACGTTGGCAAATCATCATTGATTAATATGATTTGCAGTCAAAAAAAACTTGCCAAAACATCCAGTACACCAGGGAAAACACAACTTATTAATCATTTTATAATTAACGAAAACTGGTATATTGCCGACCTTCCCGGATATGGTTTTGCAAAAATTTCAAAAGACACACGCGCACGCTGGGAAAAAATGATTATGAATTATCTATTGAACAGAAATAATCTTATGAATACTTTTGTTCTTGTCGATTCGCGATTAGAGCCTCAAGCCATCGATATGGAATTCATAAACTGGCTCGGTCTAAAACAAATTCCCTTTTCAATCGTGTTCACAAAAACCGATAAATTAAAAGAAAGAGAAATTATTAAGAATACAGAAACTTTTAAAAAAGCCTTACTCGAAGAATGGGATGAGCTGCCTCCTGCTTTTATTACAAGTTCTGAAACAAAAAAAGGAAAAGAAGAAATACTCCGCTTTATAGAAGAAACAAATACTTTGTTTACAAGTTAATAAGTCGACAAGGCATAAGCTGATAAGCATGATTTATTTATAATTCAATAATAGAAAGGAAAAAAATTATGTGTTTTTCGGCTGAAGCAAGTTTTGCAGGAGGTGTTATTATATCAACTATTGGAATTGCTACAGTAACTAAAATTCATAAACCTTCCCAACTGGTATTTGCCTGCATTCCCTTATTTTTCGGGTTTCAGCAATTTGCTGAAGGATTATTGTGGTTAACTTTACCTTATTACGAATATGTCTATTTACAAAAAATTGGTACCTACATATTTTTAATTATGGCTGAAGTCTTCTGGCCGGTAATGGTTCCTCTTTCCGTTCTCTTAATGGAAGAAAATAAAAAAAGAAAAAGACTATTGTTAATTCTCCTGACAATGGGAATCTCCCTTGGATTGTATTATTCCTATTGTTTTTTATCATTTGAAGTTACGCCTAAAATTATTAATTATCATATTCAGTATGACAATGAATTCCCAAAATCAATGGTCGTGCTGACTAACATAATTTACTTAATAACAACAATTGTCCCTCTTTTTATTTCAAGCATTAAAAGAACCCGGTTGTTAGGTGTGTTAATATTTTTGTCATGCTTAATAACTGCAATATTTTTCACACAAACGCTTACATCAGTATGGTGCTTTTTTGCAGCATTGATAAGTGGTGTTATTTTTTGGATACTCAGAGATTCGAAAAGAAAATTCAACTTTGAAAATTGAATTTATTAAGAATAAAATAAATATGTTTGACACGAAAACACTATCTGCTAAGGCAGACACAAAAGTATCACTAAAAAATATATTTCTTTAGATCTTAAACAGGCTCTGAATATATAAAAATTCTAAACCAAATTTTCCAGCAAACTATCTTCAACCAAATTCGGAACGGTAACTTTTAGCATAGGTTCTTTTTCCATTGCACGTTTAATAGCGAAAACGGCACCATCGTTGCGAGCCCACGAACGACGGGATATTCCGTTGTTTACATCCCAGAACAACATCAACTTCAAACGACGTTGTGCATCTCGTGAACCATCGAGCAAC
Organism: Bacteroidales bacterium; assembly: GCA_035353855.1. Taxonomy (NCBI): domain Bacteria; kingdom Pseudomonadati; phylum Bacteroidota; class Bacteroidia; order Bacteroidales; species Bacteroidales bacterium. Next base: position 30,099 of record DAOQAK010000007.1, read on the forward strand.
ATTCCGAAACCACCATTAATAACTTCGCCCCAGCCAACTCCACCACCATTATGAATTGATACCCATGTTGCGCCACGGAATGAATCGCCTATTACATTTTGTATTGCCATATCAGCAGTGAAACGTGAGCCATCGTAAATGTTGGAAGTTTCGCGATAAGGAGAATCGGTTCCTGAAACATCGTGATGATCGCGGCCAAGCACAACAGGTGCAGAAATGATTCCTTTTTTAATCGCTTTGTTGAATGCATCAGCAATCTGAATTCTTCCTTCAGCATCGGCATAAAGTATGCGTGCCTGCGAACCAACAACCAATTTATTTTCTTTCGCTTCTTTAATCCAGCGGATGTTATCTTTCATCTGTTGCTGAATTTCAGGAGGAGCTGTCTTTGCAATTTTCTTCAATACTTTCATTGCAATCAAATCGGTTTGTTCAAGGTCTTCGGGTTTTGACGAAGTGCACACCCAACGGAAAGGACCGAAGCCGTAGTCGAAACACATGGGACCCATGATGTCCTGAACATAAGAAGGATATTTGAAATCGCCATTAGGCTTCATAATATCAGCACCGGCGCGGCTTGCTTCAAGTAAGAAAGCATTGCCATAATCGAAGAAGTACATTCCTTTTGCAGTAAGTTCATTGATTGCAGCAACATGCCTGCGTAATGATTCCTGAACTTTCTGTTTGAAGAGTTCAGGATTTTTTGACATCATTTCTTTAGCTTCTTCAAAAGGAACGCCAACAGGATAATAGCCACCGGCCCACGGATTATGAAGTGAAGTCTGGTCGGAGCCAAGCTCAACAAAAATATTTTCTTTCACAAATTTTTCCCACAGGTCAACAATATTTCCCTGGTATGCCAGCGATACCGCTTCTTTCTTAGCTTTAGCTTTTTCAATACGTTTAATCAATTCATCGAGGTCGGTAAATACTTCATCAACCCAACCCTGCGAATGACGCGTTTGTACAGCTTTCGGATTCACTTCAGCAATCACACCTATAGCTCCTGCAATTACAGCTGCTTTGGGCTGTGCACCCGACATACCGCCAAGCCCGGATGTTACAAATAATTTTCCGGCAAGGCCTTCTTTATTTTTTTCAATTTTTCTTCCTGCATTCAAAACCGTTATTGTTGTTCCGTGAACAATTCCCTGCGGACCAATGTACATGAATGAACCGGCTGTCATTTGTCCGTATTGCGAAACACCCAGTGCATTGAAGCGTTCCCAATCATCGGGTTTAGAATAATTCGGTATCACCATTCCATTAGTTACCACAACACGTGGCGCATCTTTATGCGAAGGATACAATCCCATCGGATGTCCTGAATACATTGCCAGTGTTTGCTCATCGGTCATCGTAGCAAGATATTTCATGGTAAGCAGGTATTGTGCCCAGTTCATGAATACTGCGCCATTGCCGCCATACGTGATCAGTTCATGCGGATGTTGAGCAACAGCATAATCCAGGTTATTTGAAAGCATCAGCATAATAGCCGCTGCCTGCTTTGATTTATGAGGAAAATCTTCTATGCTTCTTGCATATATTTTATAATCGGGACGGAAACGATACATGTATATACGACCGTAATCTTTCAACTCCTGAGCAAATTCTTTTGCAAGAACAGCATGATGTTTCTGAGGAAAATAACGAAGTGCATTTCTTATTGCAAGTTTCTTTTCTTCAGCAGTAAGTATATCTTTACGCCTGGGTGCATGATTCAAACTTGCATCGTATGGTTTTGGTGCAGGTAATTCATCAGGAATACCTTGCAGAATAGCATTTTGAAAATCAGTTAAACTCATTTTATTTTTATTTTATTTCTATGCAAAATTAACGGAAAGTGTATAATTAGCAAATAATTAATTTCATGATAAATAAAAAATATTTTCTGCTATACAAATGAGTTATACCGATACGGAAATGATTTATTCATAACTTATTTTATACCGATTGTATAGATGTAATAGTCCAATAAATTGTACTATAACATCTATGTCATCGGCATAACCATTGTAAAATTTAAAATATCCTTTGGACTATTTTAAATTAACAATTGGTATTATTTTAAAGGTATTCATGAGCTCACAAGTTCGGTTGCAATAAATTCCTATCCGCGACAAGTCGGGATAAATCGGTATAACAGAATCTAAGCACATTTTGTTTTACAAATTTGCTAAGATTCTGTATAAATACCATTATCTTTGGTATAATAATTATGTTTAGGATTAATTAATATTTAGTTCCATAAAAACCAATGAAAAATAGATTGCTGTTGAATTTTTGTTTTTTAATACTTACTTGTTCTTTATCCGCGCAACAGGCATCAGGATTCCATTCTCTTACAAATAAAACTATTGTTGTTCCTTTTAAATTCATCAATAACCTTATATTTATTAATGTAGAAGTCAATGGTGTAATGCTAACATTCATGCTCGATTCGGGTGTAGGCGAAACGTTACTTTTTAGTTTAGACAATAAAGAAGTATCTTTTAATAATGTTGAAACAATAAAACTTGCCGGATTAGGTAGCGCAAATGAAATTGATGGGTATATCTCAAAATCAAATAAAGTTGTTATCAATAAAAACCTTATTGACACTACTCATCAAATCATCATTATTTTGAACGAGGATTTTAATTTTTCATCGCGTGTTGGTATTCCTATAAATGGCATCATAGGCTATCACTTTTTTGAAAACTTCCCCGTGCTTATAGATTACGATAAGGAAAGAATAATTATCTATCCCGAAAAGAAAAAATTCAAAAGAATAATTAAAAGGCAGAAAGCAATAGACTTAAGCATAGAAAAGAATAAGCCATATTTTAATACGGATATTGAATTGGAAAATAAAAAAATTAATTCAAAGTTATTAGTTGACCTGGGCAACAGCGATGGCATTTGGTTGTTCGCAAAAGAAATTGAAGGTTTTAAAACTCCTGAACCTAATTTTGATGATTATTTAGGTCGTGGTTTTAATGGCAATATTTATGGAAAACGCAGCAAGATAAAAGGAATCTATATGAATGAGCATTACCTGCAGAACCCTTTGGTTGCTATACCTGATGATTCATCAATTGTATCATTAAGTTTAGTGGAAGGACGAAAAGGCTCAGTAGGCAATGAGATTTTAAAAAGATTTAACCTTATACTGGATTATCCTGATAAAAAAATGTTCATTGAAAAAAATATTTTATTTAATGATAAATTCACATACAACATGGCGGGTATGGATATAAAATATGATGATATGCAATGGGCTGAAGAATTATTAATAGCGATGGAACTTCAGATCAATAAAACAAAAGAGAAAAAAGATACAATTAGTGAAGTTGCGGTTAATCACCTCAAATATAAATTCAATTTAAAACCTTTATATTCTATTGCTGAAGTAAGAGCTAATTCACCGGCTTCGAAAGCCGATTTCAAAGAAGGTGATGTTTTGCAAAAGGTCAATGGCAAACCGGCAAATCATTTTAGCCTGAAGGAATTAAATAATTTGTTCTTTTCTAAAAAAGGACGGGTAATAAAATTTGAAATAAAAAGAGGAACTGAAATTTTAAAAAAGACTATCACCCTGGAAGACCCTATAAATCCTTAGATATAATTTTAATTGTTATAGGTTGTTGGGTTGAGCAACTAGTCATGTCAAGAGTTATATGTTAAAGGTTAATTTATTTTGTCTTTCCACCATCACCTTTACCCGTCGCAATAACTTTATACTTTAAACAAAATTTTTCTTTCGTACCATATTTCGACAAGCTCAATATGACCAAACGCGCAGTCAGGTTGAGTTCATCGAAACCTGATGATAGTATAAAATAAACATTTTTCTTTTCACTTTCTACAATCAACCTAACCAGTTGCTCAACCTAATAACTTTTGACAAGTTATCTTTTATAAATACAAAACTTAATTATAATTTTGCCGGATATATGGCAGCACTATTCCGAAAAAATAATAATGAACACGATCCATATGCTGCTTTGCGCATAAAGAATTTCAGGTATTTTTTACTTGCAAGGTTTTCCATTACTGTAGCATTACAAATGCAATCAATAATTGTAGGGTGGCAGGTTTATGAAATTACCAAAGACCCATTCTCACTTGGGTTGATTGGTTTGGCTGAAGCCATTCCTTATATTTTCACTTCGTTGTTCAGTGGATATTTTGCCGACAGGTACAACCGAAAAAATATCATTCTTATTACCACCACAGTTTTTATTATCAGTGCAACGCTGCTTTATCTTTTTACAGCAAATCTTTCTAATGTTCTTTTTCTGTATGGTGTAGTTCCTATTTATTTGGTTGTGGCTTTTTCAGGATTTGCGCGTTCCTTTATTTATGCTGCTCAAACAGCATTAATGGCACAACTGGTTCCACGCGAACTGTACGCTAACTCATCTACATGGAACAGTACAAACTGGCATATTGCAGCGGTATCTGGTCCTGCTATTGGCGGACTAATTTATGGATTTTATGGAATAAGCAATGCATACCTTACGGTTATCATATTTGTCATTTTAGGATTTTACTGTTTCATAAATATCAACACGAAAAAAATCACAACAATTAACTATAATTCCGAATCCGTTATTGCAAGTCTTACTGAAGGCATTCGCTTTGTTTTCAAAAACCAGATCATATTAGGAGCATTATCACTCGATATGCTGGCTGTATTGTTTGGCGGCGCTGTTGCCATGCTTCCGGTGTTTGCCGCCGAAGTACTTCATGTTGGTCCGCAGGGTTTGGGATTCCTGAGAGCTGCACCGGCAGCGGGCGCTGTTATCATGTCGTTTTTCCTTGCATATAACCCGCCTGTAAGAAACTCCGGGAAAAAACTTTTTATCAGTGTTGCCGGATTCGGTTTATGTATAATATTTTTCGCCATCTCGAAAAATTTTTACCTTTCGCTGTTATTGCTTGCCATGAGCGGAATGTTCGACAATGTAAGCGTTATCATCCGCCATACCATTATGCAATTATACACTCCCAATAATATGCGTGGACGCGTAGCAGCAGTGAACAGCATTTTTATTGGTTCATCGAATGAAATAGGCTCGTTCGAAAGTGGGCTTGCAGCAAGGATTATGGGACTGATACCTTCAGTAATATTTGGCGGAAGCATGACACTTATAATTACTGCCACCGCTGCTAAAGTAGCGCCATTGTTGAGAAAACTGCATTTAAAAGAATAAAGAATAGACTTTCCAAGTTTTGAAAACTTGTAAAGTCTATTACTCCTTATTAAACTATTTTGTATATTTTGCCAAACCACCTTCGGCTGTTTCGCGGTAAATACTAAGCAAATCGTGGCCGGTATGCTTCTTGGCTCTTACCACAACTTCAAAAATTATACGATGTCTTTCATAAATAAATCTAAAAAAGATAAAACAAAGTTGTCAATTTGATAACTTTTTTATTATCTTTGTAAAAAATAATCAGCATGAGAGTTTTTAATAAAAGCACTTTGAGGAATTTTTATGAAAAACATGAAGACAGCAAAGAGCAGCTTTTAACCTGGTATAAAGTAACAACCAAAGCAGGCTGGAAAAGTTTTAACGATGTAAAAAAATATTTTAATTCCGTTGATTGTATTAAAGACAATTTATTTGTTTTTAATATAAAAGGCAATAAATACAGGCTGGTCGTTGATTTTAATTTCAGGTTGCAGTGGGCTTTTATAACATATATAGGCACTCATTCCGATTATGATAAAAGAAAATTTATTTAAACCGTTTGGATTATGAAAGCATATTTGAAAGTAATAGAAACAAAAAAAGATTATGAAATTGCATTAAAAAAGTTCCAGGAACTGTTTCATGCAAAAGCTGGAAGCGAAGCGGAAAAAGAAGCAAAACTCTTAGCTCTTTTAATTGAAGATTATGAAAACAAACATTTTCATATTCCCGAACCCGACCCTATCGAAGCCATAAAATATATGATGGAGCAAAGTCAAATGAATCAAAAAGATTTGGCGGAAATACTCGGGAACAAAGGCAATGTTTCAAAAGTGCTTAACAGGAAAAGAAAACTATCAATTGAAATGATTAGAACATTAAGTAAATGCTTACATATTCCTGCTGATATTCTTATTAAAGATTATCCTTTGGCTGTGTAATAATCATTTTTCTTTTAATACCAAGCTTTATTCCTTATTATAATACTTAGTATATTTTGCCAAACCACCTTCGGCTGTTTCGCGGTATATACTTGGTAAATCGTGACCTGTATGTTTCATGGCTTTTACCACAACATCAAAATTCACCCTGTGTCGTCCATCGGATAAAAGCGAATATGCTGATGCATCAAGCGCTCTGGCTGCTGCAAATGCATTGCGTTCAATACACGGAATTTGTACAAGTCCCGCAACCGGATCGCAGGTAAGTCCCAGGTGATGCTCTATTCCCATACTTGCAGCATATTCAACTTGAAATACTGTACCGCCAAATAATTGCGCGGCAGCGCCGGAAGCCATGGCACATGCGGTTCCTACTTCGCCCTGGCATCCTACTTCAGCACCGGAAATAGATGCATTCTTTTTTACTAAATTTCCAATTAATCCTGCCGTTGCAAGCGCTTTAATGATTTTAGCATCGGTTGCTTCGTAATCTTTCGAGAGATGATATAAAACTGAAGGCAATACTCCGCATGAGCCGCAAGTGGGCGCCGTTACAATTATTCCGCTACCCGAAGCATTCTCTTCGGAAACAGCAAGCGCATATGAAAACACTACTGCTTTTCTTTTAAGTGTGCCGGTAAATCCCTGCGAGCGGGTATAATATGCTGAAGCTTTGCGTTGTAAATTTAAAACACCGGGCAACACTCCTTCATTTTCCAATCCACGCTTAACTGCTTCCTGCATGGTTTTCCACACTTCTGCAAGGTAATCCCAAATTTCTTTTCCTTCACACTCTTCTATATATTCCCAAAAACTTTTTCCTGCTTTATTCAAATAGGAAAGAATATCACTCATTTTATTCAACGAATATATTTTAGGAATTTTTTGTGTATCGGGTTCGTACAAAGCTCCGCCACCTAAGCTGTATGTTATCCACTCATCAATGGTTTTCGCATTATCATCAAGCGCTTCGAATTTCATACCGTTAGGATGAACAGGCAATACTTCCTCAGGTTTCCAAATAATTTCAACAGTTGCAGGTTCCAACATTTTTGTAATGGCAACATCAGTCATGTGGCCCTTACCGGTAGCAGCAAGGCTTCCGTAAAGCGTAACCTTAAAAGAAACAGCATTTGGATTTTTTATTTTAAAAATTTCGGATGCTCTGCTTGGTGCCATCGTATGGCTGCTCGAAGGACCAAAACCTATGTGGTAAATTTTTTTTATCGATTCCACAATTATAATTTCGTTTTCTATTCTTTTTAATTCAATGGGCAAAAGTATAAATTATACCGATTGTTAATTTAAAATAGTCCAAAGGATATTTTAAATTTTACAATGGTTATGCCGATGACATAGATGTTATAGTACAATTTATTGGACTATTACATATATACAATCGGTATTATACCGATAGCACATTCATAATAGTCCTGTTTCGATATTGCCTTAATACCAATTGATATTATCTATATTTATTTTTAAATGAAATATCGCGCTACTAAGATGTTTATTGATCCATCATATCACATCTTTATGCTCTGTACGTTTGATAATTTCATTTTGCAAATCTACACCAAGATCGTTGAAATAATCGCTGTAACCGGCAACACGCACTATCAGATCGCGATGTTTCTCCGGATGCTTCTGCGCATCTTTTAATATTTCGGCATTTACAACATTAAACTGAATATGATGACCATTTAATTTAAAATAACTTCTTACCAAACTGCCAAGCTTAGCAATGCTTTCGTCATTATTAAAAAACTGCGGAGAAAATTTCTGGTTAAGCAATGTTCCACCTGTTCTTGTATGATCAATTTTTGATGCTGATTTTATTACTGATGTTGGTCCGTTCTTATCAGCACCCTGAACCGGTGAAATACCTTCCGATAAAGGTTCTTTAGCTTTTCTTCCATCTGGCATCGCATTGATTTTACTTCCGAAATAAACATGACTGGTAGTTGGCAATAAATTTATTCTGAACACACCTCCGCGTGCTGTGGGTTTTCCGTCAACAGCTTCGAAAAACAATTCGAAAATTCTTTTCGAATTGGCATCGGCATAATCATCATCATTACCGTATTTCGGAGTATTATAAATTAATTCATAACGCAACTTATCATGCTCCTCAAAATTATTATCAATAGCTTCAAGCATTTCTTTCATGGTGAATGATTTCTTATCAAACACATGATATTTAAGCGATGTAAGGCAATCTGACAATGAACCCAAACCTACTCCTTGTATATAACTCGTGTTGTACCTTGCCCCGCCTGCGTTATAGTCTTTTGCGTTTGCTATGCAATCATCAATTAATATTGAAAGAAAAGGCGCCGGAAGATATGTAGCAAAAAGTTTTTCAATAATCTTATTTCCTTCGATTTTTATTTCAATAAAATGATTCAATTGTTTTTTATATGCATTGAGCAAATCGTCGAATGATTTGAAATCACAGGGATTTCCGGTTTTTATTCCGAGTTGTTTCCTGGTTAGCGGGTCAACTCCATTATGCAATACAAGTTCCAATATTTTTTCCAGGTTAAAATAACCTGTAAGGATGTAGCTTTCTGTACCAAATGCACCACTTTCAACACAACCGCTGGCACCGCCATTGCGGGCATCTTCAACTTTTTTTCCCTGACGAACCAGTTCCTGAACTATCTCATCAGTATTAAAAATAGAAGGTTGACCAAAACCTGTTTTAACAATTTTCAATGCTCGTTGTAAAAATTTTTCAGGGTTGTCTTTACTTATCTGGATCATTGAACTTGGCTGTAACAGGCGCATTTCCTCAATCACATCGAGAATTAAAAAAGATAATTCGTTAACTGCATCGGAACCATTTTCAGTAAGCCCTCCTAAATTTATCAATGAAAAATCGGTATAGGTGTTGCTCTCCTGCGCAGTAACACCTACTTTTGGCGGAGAAGGCTGGTTATTGAATTTTATCCAGAACGCCTGCAATAGCTCACATACACGTTCTTTGGTTAAAGTTCCCGCCTCAATTTCTTTTTTATAAAAAGGATAAAGGTGTTGGTCTAAACGCCCGGGGTTAAAGGAATCCCAGGGATTCAATTCAGTAATCACTCCTAAATGTACAAACCAGTAATATTGCAAAGCCTCGTGGAATGTTCGTGGTTTGTTAGCAGGAACATGCCTGCAAACCTTTGCCATTTCTTCTAGTTCTATTTTGCGTTCTTTATTTTTTTCTTTCTTTGCCAACTCATCCAATTTCTCTGCATGACGTTTTGCAAAATTTATAATTGCATCTGCAACTATATTCATTGCATCGAGTTCTTCATGTTTCTCGAAAGCCTTTTTATCATTATTAAAATCAAGATTATTTAAACTTATTGAAATATCTTTTTTAATATCGAGCATTCCTTTTTCATAAATCTTTTTTCCCAGAACGGTATGCCCGGGCGCCCGCTGCTCCTGAAATTCAGTAAACATTCCGGCGCTATAAGCTTCTTTCCATTCATCTGATAAAACCAAAAACATCCTGTCGCGATGACTTTTTCCTTTCCAGAAAGGAATTATTATTTCTTTATAAGCTTTTTTTGTTTCATCATCAACTTTGAAAAACACTTTTTCTCTACTGTCAAGTATTCGTAAATCTTCTAATGAATGAACATTTATTTCAGGATATGTTGGGGTTGCTTTTGGCGCAGGTCCACGTTCGCCAACAATAAGTTCACCATCATTAATACAAATGAATTTATTTTCCAAAATATGCTTTAAACAATATGCTCTTTCAACCGGATAAGATAATCCGTGCACCAAATCATTTTTATAAAATTCGGTAACAAGCAAAGCTCTTTCAGCTGATATTTTGTTTACCGCATTCAGACTTTGTTCTCTTAATTTTTTTATTCTTTGGTTCATTTTATATTCAATTTATTAACCACCTGTCTTTACAATAAATCCGGCACTTTCAAAACTTTTTTTAATCTTAATCAACTCCTCATTCTCTAATGATTTCAAGTGGCTTAGTTTATTATTAATCTTAAATAATTCATACTTATGAATTGCTGTATTATGAAAAGGCAGCAGGTGAACTTCATTAAGGTTTTCATTTTTCAATTCAAGAAGAAAGTCTTTCATTTTTTCAATATTCGCTGCGCCATCAGTAATACCGGGAACAACAGGAATTCTTATAATAACTTTCTTTTTTTGTATCGAAAGAGTTTTTAAGTTTTTCAAAATATTTTCATTCGATACACCAGTATATTTTTTATGCTCCTTATTGTTTATTAATTTTAAATCATATAAAAACAAATCTGGCTTCCGAACTATTTCGCCAAAAACATCAGCTTCAGCATAACCGCTTGTATCAAGGGTTATATGAATATTTTCTTTTTTACATGCATCAATAAGTTCAATAAGAAAATCTATTTGAAACAAAGGTTCGCCACCTGAAAAGGTAACACCACCACCCGATTCTTCATGAAAAACATTCTCTTTTTTAATTTCATTCATCACAGCCTCTACAGTCATGTATTTCCCAAATATTTCCTTTTGATGATATTCTTTTCCATCAAGTTTATTTATCCTGGTAATCTCTTCCTGATTGAATTTCATTCCTTCAGGATTGTGGCACCACCAGCAACTCAACGGGCAACCTTTAAAAAAGACTGTTGTTCTTATTCCCGGACCATCATTAATTGAGTAACGTTTAATATCGAATATCAAACCTTCCGATTTCATAGAAAAATAATAAAATGAAAAATGAAAATTTTAATGAATAATAAATAAGGCGATAAAATCTAACAAATCCAGCATTCAAAAAGGCATTTACCGAATTTATGATAAAGGTTTCTATAGAATCTTTGTTTATTCAATCAAAATGTATTTAGAACTACAAAATTACACAATCACATCATAAAAGTCAATACAATAAAGATTCATGAATGCATTTATTAATTTGGTACCAAATATAATCTATTTCTTTTCTAAGAAAAATATTTTTCTTTATTTGTATTTTTTTAATAAAACTGCTTACATTTGCAACGACAAATGAAAAATTCAATGAAACAATTTCAAAATATATTTTTTTACTTTTATTTTAAACACTACCGGGACGAGTAGCATGTAATGCTTTTATTATATACAAAAGTCCCTGAAAACAGGGACTTTTTTTTATTTTATATAAAAACAAAAACAATGACAGAAAACAAAACATATAACATCTCGAAAACAAAAATGAATTCATTTTTCTTTTTTGGTTTTACTTTTTATTTCTGCTTTTATTATTTCAAAATGCAGCCGGGTTAGTTATGTAAAAACTTATATGCATCAAAGATCCCGGCCAACCACCGGGATTTTTTTTAATCAATAATTTAAAAAATATGAAAGAACAAAAAATCTGTAAAGTTGCAATGCTTGGTGTTTACGGCACTTTTCATGAAATTGCTGCAAAAGAATATTTCGGAAGAAGAAATATTTCGCTCCTTCCCTGCAATACATTCAAAGATGTTTTCAGCGCATTGAATAAACATACTGCTGATTACGGTATTATGGCCATTGAGAATTCTGTTGCAGGAAGCCTTCTTCCAAATTACACATTGCTGCGCGATTCTAACATGCTTGTTTGCGGTGAAATTTATTTGCGCATTAAGCAAAACCTTATGGCCTTGCCCGGGCAAAGCATTGATGATATTCACGAAGTGCATTCGCATCCGATGGCTATTCAGCAATGCGAAAAATTCTTTCTTCAATATCCGCATATAAAACTTATTGCATCTTCCGATACTGCATTAAGTGCAAAAATGATAAGTGAAAAAAAAATGAAAAAGACAGGTGCCATTGCAAGTTCGCTTGCTGCCGAAAGGTACAGGTTAAAAATAATTGAGGAAGGTATTGAAACCAATAAAAGAAACTATACCCGGTTCCTGGTTATTTCGAAAAAAAATTTACAATCTTCTAAAGAAAATAACAAATCATCGCTTTGTTTTTCGCTCACACATAAAAAAGGAAGCCTTTCAAATGTATTGTCAGTACTGGCTTTTTACAATATTAATCTTACAAAGATTCAATCTATGCCTATTATCGGAAAAGAATGGGAATATATGTTTTACATCGACCTGATGTTTGATAATTATAAAAGATACAAGCAATCCATCAACGCAATTATGCCACTTGCAAAAAAACTGAAAATACTTGGAGAGTATAGGAAAGGCAAAAAAATAAATAAAGAATTCATTCAATAAAAAATATGAAAACAACAATTATCGGATTAGGATTAATCGGCGGCTCGATAGCGATTGACCTACGTAAGCGGGGATTTACAAATTATATTATCGGCGTAGATAACAATATTGAACATGGTCGGCTTGCTTTGCAACATAAACTGGTAGATGAAATTTTACCACTTGAAAATGCAATTGAATGTTCAGAGTTGATTATTATTGCTACGCCTGTTGATGCAATACTCACGCTATTACCTAAAATTCTTTATAAAGTAAAAAATCAGGTTGTCACTGACATTGGCTCAACTAAAGAAAAAATTGTTGAACTGATTCGTCATCACCCCAACCGAAAAAATTTTGTTGCAGGTCATCCTATGGCTGGCACTGAAAAATCCGGACCACTATCAGCAATATCAGGGTTATTCGATAACAAATGCATGATTTTATGCGACATTGAAGACAGCGATGCAAAAGCTGTAGCAACAGTAAAAAAAATGTATGATGTGTTAAAAATGAATATTCTTATACTTCCGGCAAGAACTCATGATATACATGCTGCATATGTGTCGCATATTTCTCATGTTAGTTCGTATGCACTTGCACTTACAGTAATGGATATTGAAAAAGACGAAAAGAAAATATTCAATCTTGCCAGCGGAGGTTTTGAATCAACCGTAAGGCTTGCTAAAAGCCCTGCCAGTATGTGGACACCAATATTTCTTCAGAATAACGAAAATGTAATTACCGCATTAAACAACTATATCGACAAACTAAATGAGTTAAAAATATTCATCAAAGAGAAAAGAGACAAAGAACTTTTTGAAATGATAAATAAATCGAACCAGATAAAAAAAACATTAGAAAAACCCTTATAAAACAAGCACTATGGAAACACAACTCAACATTTCTCCTTTAAAAAACTGGATGCTTAGCGAGCAACAACCTCTTATCATTGCAGGCCCATGCAGTGCCGAAACGCAGGAACAGGTTATAAAAACAGCACGTGAGCTTGCAGCACAAAACATTAAAGTGTTCCGTGCAGGAATATGGAAACCGCGCACACGTCCCGATAACTTTGAAGGAGTAGGCACACAGGGGCTTGAATGGCTTCAACAGGTAAAAAGAGATACGGGAATGCTTACCTGTACCGAAGTGGTTAATGTTAAACATGTTTACGAAGCACTTAAATATGGAATCGATATTTTGTGGATTGGGGCACGTACAACTGTTAACCCTTTTGTAGTCCAGGAAATTGCTGATGCTATAAAAGGTGTTGATATTCCTATATTAATTAAAAATCCCATTAATACGGATTTAAATCTTTGGCTTGGAGCAATCGAACGTTTCAACAAAACCGGAATAACTAAGATTGGTGCTGTTCACAGGGGTTTTACAAGTTATGAAAAAAGCATTTACAGAAATCCTCCTAAATGGAACCTGGTTATAGAATTAAAAAGAAAGATTCCCGATTTGCCCGTCATTTGCGACCCCAGTCATATGGGAGGGGAAAAATCATTGCTTCAGGAATTGATGCAGAAAGCCATCGACCTTAATTATGACGGACTGATGATTGAATCACATATTCATCCTGAAAATGCTTTAAGTGATTCGTCTCAGCAACTTACACCCGATGAATTGAATTATCTTTTACAAAAGATCATTCTTCGGTCAACAACTTCAGCAAACCCGGTATTCCTTGAAATACTTGAGGAACTTCGTATGCAGATTGATAAACTGGATAATGAATTAGTTGAAATTCTTGAAAGAAGAATGCATGTAGCCGACACAATTGGCGAATACAAACGAAGAAACAACATTACCATTTTACAAAGCAAACGATGGGATGAAATTTTTAAAAAGCATATAGAATCAGGAATTCAAAAAGGGTTTAGTGCAGAATTTATGCAGAAACTTCTGAATGCTATTCACCAGGAATCAATTGATCATCAGGCACGGGTTATGAATTTTGTTCCTGCAACAGAAATATCAGAAGCCGTTTTTAAATGGTAATGTAACAGAAATGCCTTTTTCAAACAAAAAGTACAAGAAAAAAAATAAATAAATAAGAAAAAGTAATCTTACTTTTTAAAGACATTTTTTTTTGGATGGTCTACATTTTTTATAAAATTTTGAATATCCTTTTATCTGGTATTTGATAATTATCATATTCCTTCGTATATTTGATATTGAAATTTGACAGGCAGTCTAAGAGTAAATATTTAATTTATTTTTTCAATAATGCAGATATGGTCTGTTGTAAATTCGTTTTTCTATTTAAAATGTTTTTTGAAATTAATTTATTAACAAATTTATAATTAAAAATAAAAATAAAGGACAGGAATCATGATTGAAAAAGAAAAAATTATGAGCGTAGCAAAAAGCCTTATGCAATTTGAAGGCTCTTTATTAGACACCAAATACGCTGAATCACATCACAAAGTAGCTATCAAATACAAAGAACATTTGATTGAAATAAGCGGTGATGATGATAACAAATACATCAAATATGTGGATGAAAAAATTCCTATCAGTTCAAGCGAGTACAAACAACTTTACAGTTCTTTTTGCGAAGAACTTAATAAACGGAAAGCCAGAACTACAGAAAGATTTAACGAATTGGAAAAACTTGTTAAAAACGGAAAGGGTTCACATTAGATATGCCAAATCTTTACACTTTAAAAGCCCTGTCTTTCAACAGGGCTTTTATATTTAATGATATTTATACTGAATCTTTACGAATTTGCAAAGTCAAAGTCGTTTAGATTCAGTAATACTGAGCGAATGAATTTGCATTATTTTGCAAATTCGTTCAGCCGAAGTATACTTTTGATTTATTAAAACTTCACCCCATCATCGTTCAACATGGAAAGATAATTCTTATAACGACCCGGATCAATATACCCTTCATCCAATGCTTTTTTAACCGCACAATCCGGTTCATGCACATGGGTACAATTATAAAACCTGCACTTGGGAAGTAGTTCGCGCATTTCCGGAAAATAACCACCTAATTCCTCCGGGTTAACCCATATCATACCAAACTCTTTTATTCCCGGAGTATCAATTATAAATCCTCCAAACGACAATGGAAACATTTCAGTGAAAGTAGTCGTGTGTTTTCCTTTTTCGTGATAATCAGAAATCCTTCCTTCTTTCAAATTCAGTGAAGGTTCAATGACATTAACCAATGCAGATTTTCCAACACCCGAATGTCCAATTAGCAAACTGGTTTTATCTTTTAAAAGTGCCTTGAAATCTTCAGTATGAATGTTATCAATAACCGAAGTTACCAGGCATTTATATCCTATATGCTTATATAATGTACATAAATAATCAACATCGTCTTTCATTACTTCATCATGCAAATCGCATTTATTAAAAACTATTGCAGCAGGGATATGATACAACTCGGTAACGGCAAGAAAGCGATCAATAAATCCTGTTGAAGTACGCGGATATGCAAGCGTAACAATACATACAGCCTGTTCAATATTTGCAGCAATGACATGTTGCTGCTTTGAAAGTTTTGTAGATTTACGAATAATATAATTTTTTCTATCTTCCAGGAAATGAATCAACCCCATTTTCTGTTCTTCAATATAATCAAACTGAACATTATCGCCAACAGAAAGTGGGTTGGTGCTGCGAATACCTTTTATCCTGAAACTTCCTTTCAGTTTGCATTCGTAACGCTTACCATCACCGGTCATTACAACATATATGCTGCCTGTTGTTTTTGTTACTATTCCGTTCATGCCAGTTGATATATTTTTCCGGGAAGGCAACGTATGACTCCCATGAACTCCAGGTTTAACAATACTGCCGCAGTTTTACTTGCAGGAAGATTTAATTTTAAACTAAGCATGTCTACAGAAACCGATTCCGAAGTATTTAAAAAATCGACAATCAATTTTTCTTCATTTGAAAGTTCAACAAACAATTGCTTCTGAATATTCTGATTTTTCTTTTCTTTCTTTTCTTCCCATCCCATAATATAAACCAGGTCTTTTGCTGATTGTATCAGAGCAGCTCTATTGGTTTTAATAAAGTTATTGCATCCTTCGGAATATTGGTCGCCTACCCTGCCCGGGAAAGCGAACACATCACGGTTATAACTATTAGCAATATCGGCGGTAATAAGCGCCCCGCCTTCTTTTGCTGCCTCAACTATAATTACTGCATCACTTAACCCTGCAACAATACGATTACGTTTAGGAAAATTCTCAGGAATGAATTTTGAATCGCTGGAAAAATCAGTTAACAGCCCACCATTCTTCATCATCTTTTCGGCAGTAGCTTTATGGGTTTGCGGATAAAGCATATTCAATCCATGACCAAGAACACCCACTGTAGGAAGCCCCATTTCCAAAGCGGCACGATGAGCGTGAATATCTATGCCATACGCAAGCCCGCTTACAACCATCACATTTAATGATGCCAATCCTTCCACTAAGCTATGGCATATTTTTTTCCCGTATTCGGTTGCTTTGCGTGTACCTACAATTGCCACAATTCTTGGAATATTAAAATCAGCTTCTCCATTAAAATAAAGCATTACAGGACTGTCTTCACAATGTTTCAAACGTTCAGGATAACCTTCATCCAGATAGAATAATGGTTTGATATTATTTTTCTGAATATATTTAATTTCTTTTTCCGCTCTTGATAAAACATCATTTCTTGCTATGGTTTCAGCCAATGTTTGCCCAATCCCGGGAACTTTCATCAGTCCTTTTAACTTTTCCCTGAATACCGCTTCAACACCTCCGCAATAAGCAACCAATTTTTTTGCAGTAATGTCGCCAATGCCCGGTATCATTGTGATTCCTATCTTATATAACAGTTGTTGCTCCATAATTTGTTCTGCTAAAATAATTATTTCTTTACAAACTCGTTTCAAATTAATCCGCTTGTTTGCATTTGTTTTTATATTTTTGCTCAATTAATCATGAATTTGAAAAAGCTCGACATATATATCATACGAAAATTCCTGGGCACCTTTTTTTATGCCATTTCATTGTTAATTATTATAATTATCATTTTTGACATTTCGGAAAAAATGGATGATTTTCTTCGAACGAATCCTTCGCTTTATAAAATTATCTTTAACTATTATTTAAATTTCATTCCATATTTTGTTAACATGTTTAGCCCGTTATTTACATTCATAGCTGTAATATACTTCACTTCCCGCCTGGCCGCGAATACTGAGATTGTTGCCATACTTAACAGTGGTATCAGCTTCCGCAGGCTACTTAGTCCGTACTTAATATCAGCTATTTTTATAGCCCTTTGTTCATTCGCTTTATCAAATTTCCTGATCCCTTATACAAATAAGAACATGATTGAATTTGAAATGATGTATATTAAAAACAAGCATTATTCACAGGAAACGAATATGCATATGCAGATCAACCCGGGTATTTTCGCATATGCAGAACATTATAACAGCGATGCCAATATTGCATATCATTTTTGTATTGAAAAAATTAATGAAAAAGGATTATATTATAAACTTACAAGTGACAACGCTCAGTATGACACTACAGAAGGCACATGGCATATTCAGAATTATTACATCCGTACGATTGACGGCACTAAAGAAACAATAAAGAACGGAGCATCCATTGATACCACATTAAATTTGAAACCTTCTGATTTTATTGAAAACCTTCATGATATAGAAACCATGAATCTCATGGAACTAAATTCGTTCATTGCTGATGAAGCATTAAAAGGTTCGGATCGTATAAATTATTATTTGGTAGAAAAACACAAACGTATTGCATTTCCTTTTGCTACAGTAGTTCTAACATTAATAGGTGTTTCATTATCGAGCCAGAAAAGACGTGGCGGCACAGGAATAAATTTAGGATTAGGATTAATACTAAGTTTTGCATTTATTCTTTTTATGCAAATCTCTACAACATTTGCCACTAACGGGAATTTACCTCCCCAAATTGCAGTATGGATACCAAATATTATTTTCGGGGCATTAGGAATATATTTGTTAAGAATGGCACCGAAATAAAATTATTCTAAAGTAAATTTTATTGGTAAAGTAAAAAATATTCTAACGGGGACACCATTTAGCTCTGCGGGTTTCCATTTGGGCATGGTTTTTATAACACGAACAGCTTCTGCACCACATCCTCCTTCAATATTTTTTAAAACATGAACATTTGTAATTTCCCCATCACTTTCAACTACATATGTAACTATTACAGTACCGGATATACCTTTTTCCTTTGCTTCCTGCGGATAACGAATATTTTCACCTAACCACTTATACATATTTTCTTCACCTCCAGGAAATTTTGGCATTTCTTCTACTATAGTTAAAATAGGTCCATTATACTTTTTTTCTTTTATTATCTTCTCAATATAAAGATTTTCATTATCTGTTCCTAACTCAGTTGTATCAAGCAATAACTTATACTCACATGAATCATAAGAGAAATTTTTTGATATTACATTTATAATACGTCCCTTTTGAATTAGAGATGTATTATATTTTAAAATAGTATCATTATCTATCATTTTTATAAAAATATAATTTCTACTGTCATCACATTTTGATAATTCAATAGTATTTATCCTTGTAATACCATCTTTAAATAAATCAGGAATCATAATTGTTTTATATTTATAGCAATCTTTATGTAATAAAATCAAACTTCCATTTTCACCCATTTCCCATGCAATTTTCAGATTTTTGCAATATCCGCATGTATCATATTCATTAAGTTTAGTTAAGGCTAAATTATAATAAGCCTGTATATTTTTTGATTCATTTAAAGATAGATTGAATAATGAATCTGCTTTATGAAAGTTTTTCAAATTAAAATATTTTACTCCTTCATTATTATATTTTGTACTCATATCACAATAAAAAAAATATAATCTCTGTGCTTGAGTATCTCCAAGTTTTGAAGCTTTTTTTAAATAATTACAACAAGAAACTGTATCACCTAATTGAACTTTCACCATTGCAAGATTATAATAAGCATCGATATAATTTGTATCATTTTTAACAGATAATAAAAAAAACGAATCTGCTTTGATATAATCTTTTTCATTAAAATACTTTATACCCTTATCGAAATATTTTAAAGCTTTACTCGACTGAGAATACACAGAAAACTGAATTAGTATTGAAACAAAGAATAATATTGATTTTTTCATAAACAACTTTTCTACAAATGAAAATAAAATCGTCCGAATATAAAAAGTTGTTTTTATATTCGGACAATTTTACTATTTAAATGGTAGGGTTGGATTTATTGTTGGTGAAATTTTTATTTTAAAACTTCTTCCATTTTTTCTTCTATCACTTTTTCATCATTGCCTTTTGCAATAATTTTTCCATCTTTATCAATCAGCACCATAAAAGGGATTTCTTGTATATTGTAAAGTTTCACAATAGGTGACGACCAATATTTTAAATCGCTTACCTGTGTCCATGTTAGTTTATCTTTTGCAATAGCTTTTGTCCATGCATCTTTTTCACGATCCAGCGAAACTCCAAGTATGGTAAAATCTTTTCCTTTATATTTTTTAAATAAGGCTACAAGTTTAGGATTGTTAGCGCGACATGGAGAACACCATGATGCCCAGAAATCAACAAGGACATATTTCCCTTTGAATGATGATAGCGAAACAGAAGTGCCTTCCGGTGTTTCCTGCGAAAACTCAGGTGCTGTTTTACCAACAGCCACTTTTTTTTCAGCAAGTTCTGCTTCAACCTTTACACGCTTGATTTCTGATATACGTTTATGTAATTCATCAGTATGCATATTCCCCGGATATGCTGTCATTAAGGATTTATCAAGATTTTCGTAATAAATAAAATCCGCCGAATCTTTTTCAAAAAAAAGTGATTCTCTTCCAAATTGTTCATAAATTGCAATAAGGGAAGCCAGCGAGTTGATGTTTTTATCAATAAATTTTTTATTAAAATTTTTTTCTTCATAGAAAATCATCCTGTATGCAGAATCTAACTTCTTCTTGGACTCAGCATAATCAGGCTTTCCAAGTGATTCCTTATAAATTAATCCCAAAGAATCAACTTTTGCTAAGTTTTCTTTTTTATGTTTGTTCAATTCCCAAATCAATTCCGAACCTTTGGATCCGCTAACTTTATATGATTGCAATAGCTGTCTTGCATCACCAGTAATTTCAACTGTTTCACCTTTATCAATCAGAAGCGTAATAAAATTATTTTTATTTAACATCAATACATAAAACCCGATTTCTTTAGGTTGCACATTGAAATAAAAATCCCCGTCTTCGCTTACTACAGCAGAGTCGACAGTATTCATTGTAGATACAGTTAGCTCTTTAAGATAAATGGAATCTTTTTTTGCATTGCTTAAATTCCCTTTAACCACAAAACTTTTTTCATCAGCTTTATTGCCACCACAACCGGCAAAAATCAATACAACAATAACAGGAATCAGGTTCAGAATTTTTTTCATATCAATAAAATTATTTATTAGTCATATTAAAGCCATTTCTTCCTTTTAAAATAAATTATCATCATTCCTACACAAGCCAGGCACAACAACCAAAAGAAAGCATAGCCTGCTCCCCAACCCAGCTCAGGAATATTTTTGAAATTCATTCCATAAACTCCTGCAAAGAATGTTATCGGAATAAAAATGGTGGCAATTATTGTAAGAACTTTCATCACGCTATTCATGCGGTTACTGATGTTCGATAAATATATATCCATCAAGCCTGCAAGAATATCGCGCTGTGTTTCTATCGAATCAATTATATGAATTGCATGATCATAAATATTACTAAAGAAAATATATGAACCTTCGTGAATTATAGGATTTTCGCGGCGCTGCATCTTTCCTATCGCTTCACGCAAAGGAAAAACCGACTTCATAAGAACTACTAATCCACGCCTTGTTTTCTGAATCTTTGCCAACGATTTTCCTGTTGTATCCAGCAAAACATCGTCTTCAAGTATTTCAATATTTTCTTCAATAACTTCTGTAATTTCAAAATAATTATCAACTGTTGCATCAATCAAAAGGTACATCAGGTAATCGGTGCCCTTGCCCAGCGCTTTGCTCACGCCACTTAACATTCGTTCTGTTATCGAATTGAAAAGTGTTGATTCGTTTTCCTGAAACGACAATACAAATTTTTCACCAAAAACAAAACTGATTTGCTCGTATTTAATTTCTTCTTCTGCCTTATTATATTCAAGCCCTTTCATCGTGAAGAAAATATAATTATCAAATTCTTCAAATCGCGGGCGAAGCTCAGTGTTAGGGATATCTTCAAGAACGAGAGGATGCAGGTTAAATATTTTTCCAATACCTTCAATAATATTTATGTTATGAATCCCATCAACATTTAACCAGACTTTTCCTTCTTTGCCAATAAAATTATTACACTCTTCTACCGATTTCAAAATATGCATTTCTGCAAATTCGTTAGTATAATAAATCAAAGTCAATTTTACATCGGATTTATTTTCGGCGCCAACATGAACAATGCTTCCCGGCGGCATTCCTGCCTTCTGTGAAAATCTTATTTTTTGAATAGTTTTCCTTGTCGGTTTATGTTTTTTATGTTTCATTTTTCAGCCGTAAAAATTTCCAATGTTTCTATTGAGATTAAATTGAAGAGATCAATTCTTTCATCAGTCGGGTCATTTTCTTTTCAGCTTCATTCGCAACTTTTATAACTTCTTCGTGCGATACTTCAACAATTTTTCCGGGCACACCCAAATCGGTAATTATTGAAATGGCAAAACACGGAATCGACATATGCCTTGCAACAATAACTTCGGGAACCGTTGACATACCAACTGCATCAGCCCCGGTATTACGCATGCGCATATACTCCGCAGGAGTTTCAAAGCAAGGACCAGAAACCGATGCATAAACTCCGGTTTGATAATTTATCTTATGTTTTTTTGCAATTTCAATTGCTTTTTGAATCATAGATTTATCGTAAGCTTCGCTCATATCAGGGAATCGTGGACCAAGCTCATTATAATTTTTCCCCATCAAAGGGTTATCGGGAAGCAAATTAATATGGTCGGTAATGATCATCAAATCGCCAATCTCAAAATCAGGATTAACACCACCGCTGGCATTGCTAACAAATAATTTTTTTATTCCTAAAAATTTCATTACACGTACAGGGAATGTAAGTTCTTTCATTGTATAACCTTCGTAATAATGAAAGCGTCCCTGCATAGCAACAACTTTTTTTCCGCCAAGAATTCCAAAGATTAATTTTCCCGAATGCCCTTCAACTGTTGACACAGGAAAATTTGGAATGGTTTCATAAGCAAGGGTGTGTTGAATTTCAATTTCGTTAACTAACCCACCCAAACCTGTTCCGAGAATGATTCCTGTTTCAGGTTCAAATTTTATTTTTTGCTGAATGTAGGAAGAAGTTTCTTTAATTTTTTCAATCATGTTTTGCATAATCTGTCAATATTTTGTTAAACGTTTCTTTATCCGTTGTTGAAAAATCAGTTTCAATTGGCGCAATGTATACCGGAAGTTTTTTTACAACCTCAACAATACCGGGCTTTTCCAATCGCATTGCATCTTTTTCTGTTGTTACAATAATTTTTTTAAGGGTTGCAAATTTATTAAAAGTTTCATGAATACGCATAAGGTCATTAACAGAATATTCATGATGGTCGTTAAAACGTATTAAATGCACTTCTTCAAAATCTTTTTTCAAATGTTTGATAAGCGGTGAAGGGCTTGCTATTCCTGCGAAAAGCAAAACTAAAGTTTTGCTTTTCGCATCATTAAATTCTGTTCCATCATTCAGGCTTTTCAACTCTGAATATTTTATGAAGCTGAAGAGAATTTTACAACTTTTATTTCTTGATGAAATTTTTTTCGAGATTTTTTTTCTTTCATTCTCGTTTAAATCAGAAGGACATTTCGTAACCACAATAACATCTGCTCTTGCCGCACCAACAGCCGACTCCCGCAACGTCCCCGAAGGAAATAAAAAATCGCGGGTAAATATTTTTTTATAATCGGTTAGCAAAACATTCAAGCCGGCTTTGACTTTCCGGTGTTGATAAGCATCATCAAGAATTATGATTTCAGTTTCTTTTTTCTTTTCAACAATTTTATTTATCCCGGTTTTCCTGTCTTCGCAAACCGTTACAAACACATCAGGAAATTTATTTTTGAATTGTTTTGGTTCATCACCACATTCTTCAAACGATGAATTGACAAGTACTTCAGCAAAACCCTTTGTTTTCCTTTTATATCCCCGACTTAAAGTTGCAACATGAAAATTATTTTTTAAAAATTTTATGATGTATTCTGTCATTGGGCTTTTACCAGTTCCACCAAGACTTAAATTTCCAACACAAATAGTTTTTAAAGGGGGAGCATATGATGCTTTCCAGCGCCAGTCGTACATTTTATTCCTGCACAAAGTAACGAGCCAATACAAAAAAGTAAATGGGAATAATATTACTGTTCTAAAATTCATACGATAAAAGTACAAAAAGCTTTTATAACAAATTAAGAATTCATGAATAACTGTTTGTTTAACTTTTATTTTAATTATTTTTGAAAAAAGTTTTATATGAAAATTCACAAAATCACATCATTCCTCGAAAGCATAGCACCGCTTGCATTGCAGGAATCGTATGATAATTCAGGTTTGATAATTGGCAACCCTAATGACGAAGTTTCGAAAGCCCTGATTACGCTTGATGTTACCGAAGAAATCATTGATGAAGCCATTTCAAAAAAATGTCAGTTAATTATTTCGCATCATCCTTTGATTTTCGGAAATATCAGCAAAATTCGCCCCGATAACTATACCGGCAAATGTATCATAAAAGCAATAAAAAATAATATCTCAATTTATGCCATACACACAAATTTCGACAATATTGACAATGGCGTAAATGCTGCGCTTTGCAACAAAATAGGACTAATCAATTGCAGAATCTTAAAACCTAAGAAAAATATTCTTAAAAAATTAGTCACATTTTGCCCGACAAAACATGCTGATAAAGTTCGGAAAGCCTTATTTGATAACGGAACCGGACACATAGGCAATTACGATTCGTGCAGCTATAATATCGAAGGTTTTGGAACTTTCCGCGCCCTCGGAAACACGAATCCCTTTGTTGGCGAAGCATTCAAACTTCATAAAGAAAATGAAATACGTATTGAAACCATTTTTCCCGCTTATCTTGAAAGAAATATTTTAAAAGCTTTATTTGCTTCACATCCTTACGAAGAAGTGGCTTACGATATTTATCCCCTTGAAAATTCTTTCAATAAAGCAGGAGAAGGAATGATTGGAGAACTAGAGAAATCTATGACTTCAAATGATTTTTTCAAAAAAATAAAATCAGACCTAAAAATTCCTGTTATCAGGCATAATAATAAATTAAATAAAAAAATCAAAAAAGTTGCAGTATGCGGAGGTTCCGGAAGTTTTCTTGTTAAAGACGCTATTTTTGCCGGTGCCGATGCTTTTCTTACATCTGATATAAAATATCATAACTTTTTCGATGGCGATAACTCTTTGATAATAGCTGATATCGGGCATTACGAGAGCGAACAGTTTATGAAAGAAATTTTATATGAGCAACTTAATAAAAAATTTCCTACATTTGCAGTCCTAATTTCAAAGTTGAATACAAATCCTGTAAAATATTATTAAGATTAACAGTATGAGTAAAGTAACAAAAAGCGCAATGGACCCAGCATTAAATGCTGAATTAAATACTAAAGAAATCGGAAGTAATAAAGCCGATTTAGATGAAAAAAACGAAGCTTCTGTTGAAAAGAAACTAAGGGCATTATTTAATTTACAAATTATCGATTCACAGATTGATAAAATTCGCAGCATCCGTGGAGAATTACCTTTGGAAGTTCAGGACCTTGAAGATGATATAGCAGGTATTCAAACACGTATCGATAATTATACAAGCGAAGTTAATACACTCGAAGAATCCATAAATGAGAAGAAAAACGCAATTAAGCAATGTCAGGTTCTCATAAAAAAATACGAAGCACAGCAATCAAACGTAAGAAACAATAGGGAATACGATTCTTTATCAAAAGAAATTGAATTCCAGAATCTCGAGATACAGTTATGCGAAAAACGCATTAAAGAATTTAAAACTAATCTGGAAGCCAAAAAAGAAGTTATTGAAAAATCAACAAAACAACTGGAAGAAAAGCTTAGTGAAGTTGATATTAAAAAAAGTGAGTTAGCTGACATTGTAGTTGAAACAGAGAAAGAAGAAGTAACATTACTCACCCGTTCCCAGGAAAATGCACGTATTATTGAAGAAAGACTTTTACAAGCCTATAAAAAAATCCGGAAAAATGCACGCAATGGCTTAGCCGTTGTTATTGTTGAGCGTGATGCTTGCGGTGGTTGTTTCAATAAAATCCCACCTCAACGTCAGCTTGATATACGTATTCATAAAAAAATTATCGTTTGTGAATATTGCGGACGTATCCTTGTCGACCCCGAAATAGCAAAATCATAAAACTATTAAAAGAAGAGTGAATACTCTTCTTTTTTTTCATTAGTCATGAAAAAAAACTTTATCATCTTTTTGCTGTTTGTTCTATTCAGTAATTTTTCGTTTGCATCATTCAACTTTAATAAAAATTGTAAAAATGCTTATGAAAAAATAATAAGCCTCCGATTTGATGAAGGAAAATTATTACTTGATTCTGAAAAAATAGTTAATCCCTCTAATAAAATCGTTATTTATCTTGAAGATTATATTGATTTTCTAAAACTTGTCATTTCAGAAAACACTACACTCTACAATAAATTAAAGGAAAATATAGATATACGGATTGATAAAATTGAAGAACAGGAAGAAGAATCACCTTATTACAAATATTGCCTTGCCGAAATAAACCTGCATTGGGCTTTTGTGCGTATGAAATTTCAGGATTATATTACATCTGCAGGAGAAATAAGAAGGGCATATAAACTACTTGTAGAAAATCAGGAGGATTATCCAAGTTTTGTTCCTAATTATAAAGGATTAGGGTTATTGCATTCTTTAATCGGAACTATTCCAGATGAATTCAGTTGGGCAACTAACTTGATAGGGATCTCGGGAACTATAACTCAAGGTGTTAATGAACTTACAGCAGTATTATCAACAGCAATCAAAAATCCAGAATATAAATACCTGAAAACTGAAAGTATTTTCTTACTAACATTTATTCAACTTAATCTTCAAAGTGATAAAGATGCCGCTTTAAAATTAGGTAAATATCTTGATGATTCAGAATATAAAGATCTGGCAAAAACAAATCCTTTATTATGTTATGCTGCTGCAAGTGTTGCTTTAAAAACAGGCTCCAATGATAAAGCTATTGAAATTTTACTTTCCCGGCCAACAAGCAAGGAATATTATCCTTTCTATTACCTTGATTACATTACAGGAGTTGCAAAACTAAACAGACTTGATTTTGACGCATATAAATATTTGTACAGTTACCTGATGAATTTTAAAGGGCTTAATTATATAAAAGCAGCTTACCAAAAACTGGCATGGTACTACCTTGTAAATAACAACACTTCTAAATATCAGGAAAAAATAGCTTTTGCAGTTACATTGGGTTCTTCAATTGTTGACGAAGACAAACAAGCACTTGCTGAAGGGAAAAACAAAACGGTTCCTAACATAAGACTTTTGAAAGCGCGTTTACTATTCGACGGGAGCTATTATCAAAAAGCTTTAGATATGCTTCAGGAAAAACTCCCAAGCAATTATTGCACTACAACAAAAGATTTCCTTGAATATACTTATCGCACTGGTCGCATTTATGATGAATGGGGATATGATTTAAAAGCAATACCTTTTTATGACCTAACAGTCAAAAACGGAAAATCATCCACTTACTATTTTGCAGCAAATTCAGCTTTACATTTAGGAATGATTTATGAAAATCAAAACAATAAGAAAAAAGCTTTATATTATTACGAACTTTGCAACCAAATGAAAAATACCGAATATAAAAACAGTATCAATCAAAAGGCAAAAGCAGGTATTAATAGGCTGAAGTAATAAGAATTATGTTCGAACTTTATATAAAATAAAAAAAGCCGGGAAGCATTTCACCGGCTATTAATTAACTAACACCAAAAAGCACTAAAACCTAAACCCTAAAGTCATTAAAAAATTATGTGAAGTTTTTTCTAAACTTGCAGGATTAAGAACATCATAATTATATAAATAATAATCTTCATTTGAAATAGAGTATGCATATGCAAAATCTATAAAAAATCCTTTTTCTATTATTCCAAAACCTCCTGAAAATACTGTTTTCTTTCCATCGTTAATGTTCGATTTATATGGACTTCCATATATAGCATAACCTCCTCTTAAACTGAACAATCCAAAAACAGCTTCTGCACCTAAACGAATATTATTTTGAGCTTTGTATTTTGCCTGAATTTTATCATTTTCATCAAAAAAACTATAATCGTTTGCACGTAATCTAGCTTCAGAATAGTCAATAAATTCATAATCAGCACTTATTATACCACGCTTTGCTATTTGAACAGCAATACTTCCAATAGCTCTCATAGGAGAATTAAGAGAAAAATTATATTCGCCATTTGGAGAGTCAGAAGAATATTTTTCTCCATTATCAAAAGAAGAATTCATTTTGCTTGACCATGTTTCATTTAGATTATAAAAGGTAGGAGTATGAACAGCTGCACCTATCTTAACTTTAAGCATCTCTACATCAACAGGGACATAAATTATTCCAAATTTAAAATTAAAACCTGTTCCCGATGTATTAACTTCTTCATGATATGTAAACGATTTAAATCCAGAAATTGAATCAACATCATCAGCTTCACTATAAGATGATAATTCATGATACCTTAAATAAGGAAAGCCAATGGTTCCTCCTATATAAAACTTATTATTATAATTAGCACCTAACGAAAATACCATTTCCTGCTGAGCTCCTGTTGTTTCAATAGATTTTCTTTGTAAAATACCTCCATTTGGCACATTTGAAAAATAAGTTGTACCACCAATGGTATCAAGTAAGTATGTATTAAATGCCAGCTGAGTATCAAATACGCCAAGCTCATCCGAAGCTATACCCTGCGCATTCTCTAGATATACACTCATTAATGAACTATTTATATTTGATCCTTTGATATCAACCCTATTATGAAAATTATTATAACGATTTAAACCAAAACCAAAATTAACTGATTTCCAACTATTTTCATTATTATTGTTGGTCTTAAAAGCATAAACCATTCCAATATTACTGAAATTAAAGTTGTATTTTTCGTCTTTTGATGCAGTTCCATTATAAGTAGATGATGTTTTACTATTATAAATCGATGGGGTAAAGGTAAATTCATTTTTCCTGAATACACCAATACCAGCAGGGTTAGTTGAAAGTGTAGAAAAATCAGCACCAATAGCGCCAAAAGCTCCACCCATACTAGTATACCTGGCCGTTCCGCCAAAACCAATCATAGAATATCTTAAAGCATCTACATTGTTTTGTGCAAAAGAAGTCATCGAGATTATGATGACTAGTGTGCTTATTATTAATCTTTTCATAGTTTTAATCATTAATGATTATTCAATTATTTCCTCTTGCTTCCAGTATTCCCTATACTAGATCTGGATGAACTACTAGATGATGAACTGGAACTCTTTGGTGTCGAATAGGAACTACTTGATGATTTTGGTGTAGAGTAGCTATTACTTGATGACTTAGGTGTTGAGTAACTATTGGTTGATGATTTTGGAGTTGAATAGCTGTTATTTGAGTTATAGTTCGAATTTGATGTACTACTCTTACTTGGAGTGCTATATGATTTTGGAGATGTAGTACTTGATTTTGGAGTAGTTGAACTAGGTGTCGAATATGTCTTCGGTTTCGAATAATACTGGTTAGATTTAGGCTCAGTATACGTTGGTGAAGAATACGTCTTTGGTTTTGAATAAGTAGATTGCGTTGTAGTTGTAGGCGTTGTTGTTTTACTTTTAGGAATACTGTACTGAGAATTAACTGTATTGGTTGATGTAGTATTCTTACTTTTTGGCATTGTATACTGATTACTTGTAGGTGTAGTGCTAGAATTAACAGTATTAGTTGTTGTTGTACTCTTACTCTTCGGAATTGAATATTGATTACTTACATTAGTATTAGTAGTAGTTGTTGTTGGAATTACGGTATTAGAATTTTCGATAGTATTTGTTGTAGTTTTATCCTTAGGAATTACTAATGGATTGGTATTGGTAGTTGAGCTTACATCTTTATCTTTTACCGGAACAACATCTAATGCGGGAATACTTGTTGTTGAAGTTTGATTGGTAGGGGTTTTATCCAAATGTATAGTCTGCGGTGTAGTTTCAACACTATTTAAAGTTGGTAAATTTGAATTACTTGTATTTACAGTGTTTTTACTTTTGTCAATCGTAACTGTAGATAATGAACCATTATTTAAATTACTACCAACAGTATTGTGGGTATTATTGGTTGTGGTTTGGCTTTTTGATTTATCAATCAAAGCTGTTTCATATTTATCACCAAAAGTAATACTGTTACTATTAGTAGACATTGAACCCGATAAATCATTTTTAGGACCATAGTAATATGAGTTACCATCAAAGCTGTTATAATAATTATCGCTGGCACCGGCATAATAACCATTCCAATAGCCATCCCAATAGCCATTATAATAGCCATGATTATATCCACCCCACCCATAATAAGGTGAATAACCCCAATATCCGGGGTAACCCCAACCACAATACCAACCCCAATGTGGATAACCGAATCCCCAATTACTATAATACCCGCCCCAATAAGGTTCATAATAGCAATAATATGAAGGATACCACCAAGGCGAACCACAATAAATGCTTATTCCCCAATCCCATGGGTTATATGTATACCAATAGTAATCGGTGTAATAATCATGATAATAATCATACCCATAGTTATGATGAAATCTTTTTATACGTGCAGAATATTCATAATCATAATAATCGTCATAATAATAATTATTGGTAACTTCAGTTGGGTTACCATTTTCATCATAATACGTTTCACTTGTAGAATAATTTATTTTTTCATTGGAATACTTTGTATTTCCTGTATCATTAGCAGTAGCTTGTACTTCTTCTGTTGAATTTTCAGTATTTTCGTTGGGTGTAACTGCATTATTTTCTGTTATTTCTTTATTCGTTGAATAATTTTTGGGATTATCTGCTTTACTTTCAGTTTGAGTGGAAGGTGAAGTAGTAGTTGTAACTGTAGCAGCAGCATCTTTTTTAGAATAATACACATCATCATACATCGAACGGGTTTGATATGATGTTTTGCAGGCTGTAAGTAACAGTGCTGCAGATGCTAATATCAATAAATACTTTTTCATATAATGGTTCTCCTTTTGATTATCAAAATTATATTCTTTGTTTAACATTTGTTTATTTTCTATTTTTGTTAAATAATTCTTCATATATATTTACAAATATCATACCAAGAATACTTATGGCTAAAGATTTTTCAACACGAAACGAAAATTATTCTCAGTGGTACAATGATTTAGTAATCAAAGCCGGACTTGCTGAGAACTCTGCAGTGCGCGGTTGTATGGTGATTAAACCATATGGATATGCTATCTGGGAAAAAATGCAGGCAGCATTGGATAAAATGTTTAAAGATACCGGGCATAGCAATGCTTACTTTCCAATATTCATTCCAAAATCATTTTTCAGTAGAGAAGCTTCACATGTTGAAGGTTTTGCTAAGGAATGTGCAATAGTAACTCACTACCGTTTAAAAAATTCACCTGAAGGAAAAGGGGTTGTTGTTGATGAAACTGCAAAACTTGAGGAAGAACTTATTATCAGACCAACTTCAGAAACCATTATTTGGGACTCTTATCGTAATTGGATTAAATCGTACCGTGATTTACCAATACTTATAAATCAATGGGCAAATGTTGTAAGATGGGAAATGAGAACCCGTTTATTTCTAAGAACAGCAGAATTCCTTTGGCAGGAAGGACATACAGCCCATGCCACTAAAGAAGAAGCTATTGCCGAAACGCTACAAATGCTTGATGTTTATACTGAATTTGCTGAAAAATGGATGGCTGTCCCTGTAATCAAAGGAGTGAAGACAGAAAATGAGCGTTTTGCCGGAGCTGTTGATACATATTGCATTGAAGCATTAATGCAGGATGGGAAAGCATTACAGGCAGGTACTTCGCATTTTCTGGGACAAAAATTTGCAAAAGCTTTCGATGTTAAATTTGCTTCAAAAGAAGGTTCGCTTGAACACGTTTGGGCTACATCATGGGGTGTTTCAACAAGATTGCTTGGAGCATTAATTATGGCTCACTCTGATGATAATGGATTGGTGCTTCCTCCAATGTTAGCTCCAACTCAGGTTGTTATTATTCCAATTTATAAAAATATTGAACAACTTAAAGAAATATCTGAAAAAATAATTCCAATTAAAAAAGCGATTGAAAGTAAAGGTATTTCTGTAAAATATGATGACCGCGATACACAAAAACCCGGCTGGAAATTTTCGGAATATGAATTTAAAGGTGTGCCTGTAAGGCTTGCAATTGGACCAAGAGACTTGGAACAGGGAACAATTGAAATATCAAGAAGGGATACATTAGAAAAAAGCGTAATTCAACAAACAGATATTGAAAATAAAGTTCAACATCTTCTTGACCAGATACAGGATAATCTTTATCAGAAAGCTGTTTCATTCAGGGAAAATAATACGCATTCTGTTAATACCTGGGATGAATTTAAAGATGTGATTGAAAATAAAAGCGGTTTTGTGTATGCACATTGGGATGGGACAGTTGAAACTGAAGAGGCAATTAAAAATGCTACCAAAGCTACTATCCGTTGTATACCATTGAATAACCCGAAAGAAAATGGGAAGTGTGTGTTCTCAGAAAAACCTTCTGAACAACGCGTTATATTTGCTAAAGCTTATTAATCAAAATGGGATTAATCTACCCGAACCAGTATAATTGTATGTAATTTTCGAAGGATTACCGGAATAATAAACATTACCGGTATAATCAATCCATGCATCTAGTTCGCCTGTTACCCAAATATAATCATTAGCGGTAGCTTTGCTGGTTAGATAAGTAAGATTGGTTTTAAAATCCCTCAGGTCAGCTGGACCATTTCCACATGTATAAAGATAATTCAATCCTGAAACTCCTTTCACCGTAAGGTCAGCCGGACCAGTATGTATATTGAACCATGAAGTATTGGTGTGAAGAAGAAAGTTTAAACTTCCCGTTCCTTCATTATCATCTAACTGAAAGAAATTCGTGTAAATAGTATCTTCTGTAATAACAGTGCCAGCACCTTTGTAATAAATGAAATGCCAGAAATCTTTAAAAGTTAAATAAACATTAATCTTGGGTTTATAACTGCGTACCCAGTTACAATGATTGTCATTCCTGATGACAAGAACACTATCTTCAACATTTGTATAAATATCGGGAAGTAAATTTTCGCCTGCTTCAATTTTAATTGAATTAAAAGTATCCTGTTTTAAAAATAAATTGATTTTACTTTCAAGTCGCACCTGGCTGAATTCAGCAACAGTCCTTTCTTCTGTAACGATATCGCCCGTTGATTTCAGGCAATCGCAACGCTTTTCCTTAGTACAAGTTGTAAAAAGAATTAATGTAATAGAAAGCATCAAAACATAAATAATATTATTAAATACAACTTTCATTTACATTTTTCAATTTGAAATTTTCTATTTGCAATCATCAATTAATTTTTATGTTTAATAGTATACCCTATTCCCCACTCAATAAAATCGGCCTTTGCAAAATGCGTTTTCAATGCAAGATGTGCAAAAAGTTTTTCATTAAAATTATATTCCAAACCAAAACGCGAATAAATCATTCCATCAGATTTATCTTTTGCATACAAATAATAACCAATATGAGTAAGTAAACGTAAACGTGAAAAAACAAAATTATGTCCGGCGTATAAACCCGGTTTTAAAATTCCCAAATCATTTTTTAGTACTATATCTTTTCTTTTTAAAACACGTTTATCGCTGTAATCCATGTAAACATCAATACCTGCAGCTACTTCCCTTTTATATGAAAATGATTTATAAAAATTAAACGACGTCATGAAAACACCGTAATAATCACCCAAAGCAGGATAAAGTTGTTTCATTCCTCCAGCAAAATAAATTCGCAACGATATTTTATTCTCAGAAATATTTTTCCATGAAGTATCAGGCAATATATTTGTTTTATCGGGAAAATAATAAGCAATACCAGCAAATACAGTAGGAATGTTTATTCCCAGGTTTGGAGTTTTAAATGAACCATTTGAAAAATGAGTAATTCCAATGCCAGAAGTAAGTGAAATTTTTTTCTTCACCAACCATTTGCATTCATAAAACATATTAATTGCTGCATTCAGATGTGAACCTATCGCAATATTTTTATAATTATCGTTATAATTGAATGGTTTTGAAATGTAGCCAAGCCCAATTCCAAAACGATAATTCAGAAAAAAATTATTTTTATTATACAAATGAAAATTCAAATAAGGATAAGCAGCAACCGCTTTCCCCAATACTACCGGGTTTGCCAGATCAGCATACCATATTGCTCCGCCTATTACCGGGTATTTAAAAAGACAATGCCATTTTTTTTCACCATGCGTTTGAAAATTGAAATTCAGTTCATATGCCGTGAAATGCCCGGTAGTTAGGTGTTGCATATTTTTATGATGCGGCATTATAAATCCATAATGCAATTTAAATTCGCTGAAATAACTGATGGAATCATGTACTGAAGCATTTCCTGCAAAAAATAAATTCACAAAAAATAAAATGAAAATTATTTTTTTACAAATCAACAAATATCTTCTAATGCTTTTCAAATTATTTCAACAAGTTTAAGGAGTTACAAAAGTATAAAGTTTTACCTTTGTAAAAACGAAAGAACCAGATGAACGACAAAATAAAAGAATTTCAACGATTGCTCGAAATAATGGATGAGCTTAGAGCACAATGCCCGTGGGATAAGAAACAAACTTTTGAATCGTTAAGGCATCTAACTATCGAAGAAACCTATGAACTTGCCGATGCTATTGTAGAAAAAAACATTTCCGAAGTTAAAAAAGAACTAGGCGACCTGATGCTTCATATTGTCTTCTACGCCAAGATAGCTTCGGAAAACGGTGATTTTGATATAGCAGATGTTTTAAAAGGAATTAATGAAAAACTGATTAAACGACATCCACATATTTACAGCAATGTTAAAGTTGAAAACGATACGGATGTAAAAAATAACTGGGAAAAAATAAAATTACAGGAAGGACATAAATCAGTTTTAGGAGGTGTTCCTGTATCGCTTCCGGCAATGGTAAAAGCATACCGTATTCAGGATAAAGTAAGAGGCGTAGGATTTGACTGGGAAAAGCCCGAACAGGTGTGGGAAAAAGTTCTTGAAGAATTAAACGAATTGAAACATGAAGTGGAAACAGGCGCCTCCCCTGATAAAATTGAAGATGAATTTGGTGATTTATTTTTTGCTTTGATAAATTATTCCCGATTTGTTGATGTAAATCCAGAAACTGCTTTGGAAAGAACCAATAAAAAATTTATTCAACGTTTTCAATACCTTGAAGAAAACGCCAGAAAAATTGGACGTTCGCTTCATGATATGACGCTGGCAGAAATGGATGTTTACTGGAATGAAGCAAAAATAAAATTCAAATAACCTTTTAAGTTTTGATTTATTTTTTCATAAAACTCTTTCTAATCTGAAATTTTTTAATTTTGTTTGCATCCTAATTCTTATTAATGAAAAAAATATTCCTTATCATAGTTGGAATAATATTTTTTTTATCCGCTGCAAATGCCGGCAATTCGTGGCCTATATATAATTTTATACAAAGCATTAATAACAATTATACAAATTCCGGCCCTGTTGATGATAAAGATTTCAAACTGATGTATCTCGATGCACAGGACCTCTTCAACTATGAATATTACGATGATGCCTTGATGATTTTTAAAAGGCTTCTGGCGCAAGACCAAGATAATTGCAACCTGAACTTTTATGTTGGTGTTTGTATTCTGAAAACTACCAAACAACGTACTCTCGCCGAAAAATATCTTGAGAAAGCCGTTAAGAAAACAGATGTTGCTTATAGCTACAATTACAAAGAAACAGCAGCACCTGTTTTTGCATTTTTTTATCTCGGTCAGGTATATCATCTGGAAGGCAAGTATGATGAGGCTTTGAAGTGTTATGAGAAATTCAAGACATTTCTTACAAACAAAAATAAAGACGGGCAATTTTTAAGTGATGTAGAAAGTTCCATTTCCATTACCATCAATGCATTAAAACTTTCGGCCATACCAATTAAAATAAAAATTGAACCGGTAAAAGCAGTCAACTCCCCATCGAGTGAGTTGACCCCGGTGCTTTCGACAGATGGAAAAACATTATATTTTTCATCAAAGCGGAAAGGCGCAATGGGCGGACAAAAGAACAACCTGGGCGAATTTTTAGATGACATTTATTATACTACTTTAAAAAATAATACTTGGCAAAAGCCAAAAAAAATGGGCTCGAAAATAAATTCTACCGGAAGTGATATCATGAACAGTATCACTCCTGACGGCAAGCAGTTATTGTTTTCGAGGCAAGTACGTGGCACTTACGATATTTTCTTTTGTAATCTTGGAAAGAAAAATAAATGGTCAACACCGGATAAACTGGGCCCCAACATAAACACCAAATCAAATGAAGCATTTGCTTTTATCACACCTGATGGGAACACCATGCTTTTTGCAAGCGACAAAGAAGGAGGATATGGGGGTTACGATATTTATATGGCCGAAAAAACAGCAACTGGCGAATGGGGCCATCCTTTTAATTTAGGACCAGAAATAAATTCTGATAAAAATGAAATTTGCCCTTTGCTCCTACCCGACGGCACATTATATTTTAGTTCGAACGGACATGAAACCATGGGTGGTTATGATATTTTTGAGACAGTTATCTCGGAAGATGGGTTATGGGCAAAGCCAGAGAACATGGGCTATCCGCTGAATACAGCAAGCGACGATTATAATTTTACCTTCACAACTCCCGATGGAAAAAAAGGAATGTATACTTCTGCAAAGACTGGTGGATATGGAGAAACCGATATATATACTTTTACGTTTGAATAAAATCATAAATAATAAAAGCCTCAAAATTCCATTCATTTGAGGCTTTATATCTCAATCACAAATACCTAATCCGAAGATTTGGTATTGAAACTTTGAATTATAAGCTAAATTATTTCCTTGCCAAATACTCCGAAACACCTTCGTGAGTAGCTTTCATGGCTTTGTCTCCTTTATGCCAGTTAGCTGGACAAACCTCTCCGTTCTCTTCAAAAAATTGTAACGCATCAACCATACGCAATGCTTCGTCAACGCTACGCCCTAAAGGAAGGTCGTTCACAACCTGGTGCCGAACGATCCCCTGCTTGTCAATTAAAAATAATCCGCGATAAGCAACAGGAGCACCATTAAATACGGCCTCTGCATTTTCATTGAAATCATATTGTCCGGCAAGAACATCATAGTTTTGTGAAATAGTTTTTGTTAAGTCGGATACCAATGGAAACTTCACGCCTTTAATTCCACCATCTTTCCTTTCGGTATTCAGCCATGCCCAATGCGAAAACTTGGAATCTATTGAACAACCTATAACTGCAACATTCCGCTTTTCAAATTCTGCAATTGCATCCTGGAAAGCAATGATTTCAGTAGGGCACACAAAAGTAAAATCGAGCGGATAAAAGAAAAACACTACATGTTTCTTTCCTATAAATTGTTCGAGAGAAAAATTCTCAACGAACTCGCCACCGTTTATTACTGCTTCTGCATGAAATATTGGGGCTTTTTTACCTATTAATACTGACATAAGATTTGAGATTTGAGTCCGCCACGGCGGATTAGATTTATGATTTATAAATTTTACAAAATAAAATTACACTAAAATTAAACTTTATGTAAAAAGAATTTTATTAAAAACTTTTAACACAAACTTAGCAATGAAATTCCTGCACCAATAATAATGGCAATAAATTTATATAAATTAAATCCGTGTTGTTCTTCTGATTCAAATAATATGGTAGTTGAAATGTGAAGAAAAATCCCAACAACAATTGCAAGTATGATATTAAAAAAATGCGACATGTTTTCGGCAAAGCTTTCACCTAAATAAAAACTTGTAAGTGTACCCATAGGAGCTGATAATGCAAAAATCATCAATAAAATTACAGCTGTACTTTTTTTAAGACCCGTATGTAAAAGCAAACTCACAAGCACAATAGACATAGGAATATTATGAATAATGATTCCTGATAAT
Organism: Bacteroidales bacterium; assembly: GCA_035353855.1. Classification (NCBI taxonomy): domain Bacteria; kingdom Pseudomonadati; phylum Bacteroidota; class Bacteroidia; order Bacteroidales; species Bacteroidales bacterium. Next base: position 67,854 of record DAOQAK010000007.1, read on the forward strand.
AGTGTATTTTTAATTTCGGTATTTTGAAAATTACTTGTTAAAGGCATTCCTTCAAGAAATGAATGAATGCAAATACCAATCATGATTGCTAAAAAACTAACATGTTCATTTTTTTTACGACAAGGTTCGTTAAGTTTTTCATGATGACTATGATGACCATGCTCCACACCTTTGGTAAGAAAATCGAGCAATAACTGGATAAAAAATCCCAGCATGATAAATAATCCTATCTGCTGTGATTCGGAAGAATAAATTTCGGGAATAAGTTCAGTAAAGGTTAGGGTTAACAGGAAAGCCCCACCAAATGCAAGAATCAACTTTAAAGTTTTTTCACCAGTTTTAAAAAAAAATACAGAGATTCCGCTTAAAACAACCGGGAAAAATAATGCTATGAAAACAAACAGTGACATTTTATTAGTTATCAGTTAATAAGCAAAAAAGTATAAGTTTATTATTGTTTTTTTATTCTTTTTTAATTTGCCATAAAGTTTACATTCTTTTTATTAAGCCCTACTTTATGACCTTTGTAAGCATAATACAAAATAAATAAGTAGCAAGGTAATAAAATTAAATAAGCCTGTTGTGAACCAATAGAACTGATATCAACCAGCCTTCCGTATAGCAATGGGATTGTTGCTCCACCAGCAATACCCATGATCAGAATTGCCGAACCGGATTTGGTGAATTTACCCAATCCGTTTATTGCAAGCGGCCATATAGCCGGCCACATTATTGCATTAGCGAAACCTAAAGCAGCAATAAATAAAACCGATGTAAACCCGTTTGTATAAACAGCTAGTAAAGAAAAAATCAAAGCTAATATTGCAGATATTCCTAAAGCTTTACCTTGATTAATATATTTAGGAATTAAAATTATTCCCAGGATATATCCAATCACCATACCGAATAATGGCATTAACGGATACAGTCTTGCATTGTCCATTAAAACACCTTGTGATTTTCCGTAAAGTGTAATTGTATCAATTGAAATAACTTCCGCTCCAACATATAAAAATATTGCAACGAATCCAAGAAGCAAATGAGGGAAATTTAATATACTTGTTTTCTCTTCTTGAGCATCGTTATTACCATTTTCGGCACTGATATCAATATCAGGTATAGGTGATAATTTAATGAAAAAAGCAAGAATTAAAAGTAAAGCTGCAATTATTATATAAGGAAAAATAACCCGTTCTGCTAAGTTACTAAGAAGGATTTCTTTTTCAGTTGGTATTACTGTTAAATTAAGCTGGGTTTCTATCGCTTCAAAGTTTTTTAATACAATAGCGCTAAGAACAAGTGGGCCCATAAAACCTGCAATTTTATTACATATTCCCATGATGCTTATTCTTTTTGCAGCACTTTCAATAGGACCAAGAATGGTTACGTAAGGATTAACCGCTGTTTGAAGAATGCATAACCCGGTTCCCTGGATAAATAACCCGGAAATAAATAAACCATATGTCCGTGTAATTGCAGCAGGAATAAACATCAATGAACCAATAGCCATAATTATAAGTCCAAATGACATTCCTCCTTTAAACCCTGTTTTTTTTAACACCCATGATGATGGCAATGCCATTACAAAATATGAAATATAAAAAGCCAATGTAACAAAATACGCCTGGGTATTATTAAGTTCGCAGGATGTTTTAAGAAAAGGAATTAATGTGCTATTCAGCCAAGTTATAAAACCAAAAACGAAATATAAAATTCCTATTATAAAAATGGAAATTACATAATCTTTGCGTGAATTTAATTTAGTCATTAATAAATATTTTATTTGTTTATCGACAAAGATAATGTTTCCGATTATTATGAAAAGATTATTACGATAAAAAAATAAAAAGATTACTCAACAACCAGTTTAAATCCTGTTCCATGAACATTGATTATTGATACACTAGGGTCATCTTTGAGATATTTCCGAAGTTTTGTGATGAACACATCCATGCTGCGCCCGATAAAATAGTCATCATCGCCCCATACTGTTTTCAATGCTACTTCGCGGGTAAGCAATTGATTTCTATTTTGACAAAGTACTTTTAAAAGTTCCGATTCTTTACGTGTAAGGTGTTGTTCGCTGTTATCCGACAATAATAACATATTGATACTATCAAAAGTAAAAACACCTAACTTAAAAACGGTTTCAGAAGAATTTGTTTTTTCCTGTTTTTCAATAGAAGTACGTTTTAAAATAGCTTTGATTCTATAACTAAGTTCTTCTGTACTGAATGGCTTGGTAATATAATCATCACAACCTATCTGGAAACCTTTAATACGATCTTCTTTAAAAGATTTTGCTGTAAGAAAAATAATTGGAACCTGTGTATCCGATTTGCGAACATCAACAGCCAGGGAGAACCCATCTTTGCGAGGCATCATCACATCAAAAATGCATAAATCAAAGCCTCCTTTGCGAAATGCCGACAATCCTTCTTCTCCATTACTGCAAGTAACAACGTCATATCCTAGCATTTCAAGAAAATCCTGTAAAACAAGATTTAGGTTAGGATCATCTTCAACAAGAAGAATTTTAATTTTATCTTTTTTCATTTCTTTTACGTTTTAACTGAATGGAAAAAATAATTCGAAACGTGTATATTTTTTTTGCTCGCTGTGAATATCAATTCTCCCACTGTGAGCGTCTACTATGGTTTTGACATAATATAAACCCAGTCCGAAACCTTTTACATCATGAATATTTCCGGTATGTACCCTATAAAATTTTTTAAAAATATGTTTCTGATTCTCGCTGCTAATTCCAATCCCTTTATCCTCAACTGATATTTTAATTCCATTATTTACATTCCATGTTTTTACAGTTATTTCAGGGGTTTCCTGGGAAAACTTATTTGCATTATCGAGTAAATTTATAATAATATTTAAAAAATGAACAGGATCGGCATTAATTTTAAAATGGGTAGCATCGAGTGATAATTTAATTTCACCGTTTCTTTGCTTAACAATAATGTCAATGCTTTCAACAGCTTCCCCGATAATTTCATGAATATCAATCTCTCTTTTCTTTAATTTTAATACCCCTTTATCAAGAACAGCAATCTGAAGCACCTGCTCAACCTGGTTCTTTAGCCTGCTATTCTCATCATAAATCACATTAGCATATTTCATTGTTTTTTCAGGTGATTCATTAACACCGGGTTTCAGTAACATTTCGCTTGCGAGTGAAATTGTAGCAATTGGGGTTTTAAATTCATGTGTCATGTTATTTACAAAATCCGTTTTCATTTCCGATAATTTTTTCTGTCGCAATAAATTTATTATCACATATGAAAAGCTTATAATCACTATCAACAGAAATACAACAGATAATACCAGCCACCATAACATGTTATGAAAAATATGTTCTTCTTCACCAGGAATAAAAATACCCAGCATATAACAATTCTGTTTCACTAAACATGATAAAGTTGTGTAATGTGAAGATGATATAATTTCATTTTCATAATTTTTATAATCTCCCATTAAAAAAACATTTTCCGGTTTTTTATAAATACCATATTTAAAATGATGACAGATATGTAAATTTTCAAACTCTTCTTTTATAACAGAATCCAGCCTTTGAGGTTCAATCAGAAAAATAATATCATTGCTGTATCCGCAGCCCGGATTACATAAAGCATCTGATTTAGTTGTATCGCCTTTTTCTGAAACCAATTGATTTATTACACTTTTCATCGCAATGCTTACACGATGATCGAGCTGTTGTTCCTGCATTCTCCATGCATTCTTCACCCAGAACAATTGCATAGCAACAATTCCGGCAAGCGAAATACTTGTAATTATAACAATTAATATAATGGAATGTTTTTTCAAAAAATTTTTTATTATTTTCAAAAATACTCTTTTTTTAATGCTTTAAAAAATTAATTAACATCTCATTAACAGAATTTAACAGCTTTTTAAGCTATACTTTATTAAAAAATTTATTACATTTGTTTCATCAAAAAAAATTAAAAATAATTATACATTTAAAATACATTTTTATGAAAAAACTTTTTGTATTAACAATTGCTTTTACATCTTTCTTATTTCTTGCTTCAACAATAAGTGTAAAAGCACAATCGGGATCAACAGAAACTAAGTCAACTACTGTTACTACCAAAGATAACAGTAAAACTGCCACCGGTACTACTACTACAGCTCCGTGTTGTAAAAAATCAACTTTTGGTTGTAATAAAGGAACAACACCATGTGCTGAACACAAAACCGGTACAAGTTGCGAAAAGAAATGTGCTTCTACATCGAATACCAACGAAAAAACCAGCACTACCAGTGGAAATGCAGCTAGTCCAAAATTATCAACTTCTCATACTACAAAAGCATGCTGTGCAAAAAATGTTTCTAAAACAAAAGAAACTAAATCAGAAACTCCAAAGAAAGATTAATCAAACTATTATATAACTAAAAACCTTCTGAAGTTCAGAAGGTTTTTTTATTTTTGTTCAAATTAAACCCAATCCCCTTACCCTCTCTACAAGTTGTAATGGAGTAAAGGATAATATTAAGATAAAAAAATTTAATTATGGAATTCAATATACCTGTAGGAAATAAAAATAAACTTGAAATGACAGTGCAGGAAAAAGATACTGCTGCACGTTATGGTTCCGGACTGATAGAAGTCTTTGCAACACCTGCAATGGTGGGCTTTATGGAAGGTACCGCACAAACAGGTGTTCAGCCTTTTCTTCCCGAAGGCTATATAACACTAGGTATTGAAATAAATGTAAAACATTTAAAAGCTACACCTGTTGGTATGAAAGTTTTTTGCGAAAGCCAGCTCACCGCTGTTGACGGCAAAAAGCTGATGTTTGAAATTAAAGCATGGGACGAAAAAGGCGAAATAGGCACTGCCACTCATACCCGATACATTGTTGAAGCGAAAAAATTTATGGAGAAATTAAATAGCTGAAACATTTTTTCTTCTAATCAAATTCTCATTTACTAAAGAAATACCTGATTTTTATTTTACATTTGTACAAATGTATTTCTATTGGAAACAAACTCACAATCATATATTGCCAAAACAATTTCCGGGCTGGAAAATGTTCTCGCTGCTGAACTTAATGCACTTGGCGCTTCAGAGGTAAAAGTTATTAATCGTGCTGTATCTTTTTCGGGTGATACAAAATTAATGTACACTGCTAACCTTTGGTTACGAACAGCATTGCGAATTCTTGAACCCGTAAGCACTTTCCGCGTAAATTCAAACGACGATTTATATAATTGCATTTCCGACTATCCTTGGGAAAGCATCATCAATGTTGAGCAAACACTGGCTGTTGATGCTTTCATAAGCAACAGTGTTTTTAATAATTCGCAGTTTGTTGCACAGAAAGTTAAAGATGCAGTGGTTGACCGTTTCCGGAAAAAATTCGGTAAACGTCCTTCTGTAAGCATTGAAAATCCTGATTTGCGGATAAATGTTCATATTACACAAAATAATTGTAATGTTTCGTTGGATACATCCGGCGAGTCGTTGCATAAACGCGGTTACCGAAAAATTTCGGGACAGGCTCCTTTAAGTGAAGTCCTTGCAGCCGGGCTAATACTGCTTTCGGGATGGGATAAAAAAACAACACTTGTCGACCCGATGTGCGGTTCGGGAACCATACTTACAGAAGCTGCGCTAATAGCCGAAAACAAAGCTCCCGGAATTTTCAGAAATAATTTCGGTTTCATGAACTGGAAAAATTTCAACACCGATTTATGGAAAGAAATTTTCACTGATGCTAAAAGACAATCATCAAAAAGCAATGTGAAATTATTTGGTTATGATATTTCACAAAGAGCTCTTGAAGGAGCTGCGCAAAATGCTGTCGGTACAGGTTTACAGGAAAATATAAAATTAGAAAGAACACCTTTTGAAAAACTTGTACCTCCTGTAAGGCCCGGAACACTTTTGTTTAATCCGCCTTACGGTGAACGTATACAGAAAGATGATATAGTTGCTTTTTATAAAACTATTGGTGATATAATGAAACAACGTTTTTCAGGTTTTGAAGCATGGCTTATCAGCTCCGATATGGATGCACTGAAACATATAGGATTGAAACCTTCTGCAAAATATAAAGTTTTCAACGGACCGCTTGAATGTCGTTTTGTAAAATTCAATCTTTACGAAGGAAGTAAAAAAAGAAAAGAGAATTCAGAAATATGAATTCAGAAGATAGAATTAAGAATGTAGAATTTTAATTTGTCCCGTAGGGACATAATATTGGTAATAAAAAACAACATTAAACAATAAGTGCCTTTAGGTACGAAATAAATAAAATATTTTTTAATGAATATAAATTTTAATGTTCCTGTACTTGGCAAATGCTGCGTAAAATCACCTATTCAACTGGGGTATGAACATGGTGACGGAATTTATAATTATGTACGAAATGATGAAAGGATCCTATATGAAAAATCCTTTAATTGTTTCCTGGAATACCAGAAGAACGGAACCATTCCTTTATCATTCGAAAAAGCAGGTCCACGTGAAATGATCTATTTTGAACCTGCCAAAACCAAAGCAGCTATTGTAACATGTGGCGGTTTATGTCCCGGGCAGAATAATGTAATCCGCAGCATTGTAATGGAATTATTTTACCGTTATAACGTTACCAAAATTATCGGGTTTCAATATGGCTATGAAGGATTAATACCCAAATACAATCATCCATACATGGAATTAAATCCTGAAGTTGTTGACGACATACAATTGCAGGGCGGCTCTATTCTTGGTTCTTCACGAGGCAACCAGGATGTGGGCGAAATGGTGAATACCCTTGAACGGAATAATATAAATATTCTTTTTTGTATCGGTGGTGATGGTACTTTACGCGGCGCTCATGAAATTCAGGAAGAAATAAAAAAACGTAATCTTAAAATATCTGTTGCGGGAATTCCAAAAACCATAGACAATGATATAAATTTTATTGAAAAATCTTTTGGTTTTGAAACAGCCTTTTCCAAAGCACATGAAATTATTAGCAATGCACATAATGAAGCTAAAGGATTTTATAATGGCATTGTGATTATAAAACTAATGGGGCGCGATTCCGGCTTTATTGCTGCTCACGCCACTTTATCCATGCAGGAAGTTAATTTTGTTCTTGTTCCTGAAATGGGCGAATTTGAACTCGACGGAGAAAAAGGATTTTTAAACATTCTAAAAAAAAGAATAGAAAACAAACATCATGCTTTAATAGTAGTGGCTGAAGGTGCAGGACAACATTTCTTCAATAATGAAACCCTGCAGAAAGATGCTTCTGGAAATGTAAAACTCAATGATATTGGTATTTTTCTTAAAGATAGAATTTTTGAATATTTTAAAAATATTGAAATGCCCGTTTCATTGAAATATATCGACCCCAGTTATATCATCCGCAGTGCACCAGCCGTTGCCGACGACAGCAAATTTTGCGGACAGCTGGCACAAAATGCAGTACATGGCGCTATGGCAGGAAAAACAGGCTTTGTAGCAGGTATCTGGTCTAACCAGTTTACTTATCTTCCAATTGAAACTACAATAGGTAAAAGGAAAAAAATTAATTTGGAAAGTGAACTTTGGTGGAATGTTATGGAAGCTACCGGACAACCTACTAGTTTTAAAAACTAAGTCAGAATGCAGAAGCAAGAAGTCAGAATTTTAAAAACAAGTTGAAAAGTATACAAGTTGATAAGGGATAAGTTTATTGAAAATATTTAGCAATGAATGACTCCGCCGCAGCGGAGAATGACTATAAATAACAGCGAAACATTTTAATGATTAATGATAAATTTAAATAAAACCTATTGTTAAGTTAAGTCTGATATGGTATTACAGAATGTCATAATGCGTATATCGAAATGTGAACATTCTGTAAGAGGGTCATCCTTCGATGAACTCAGGATGACCGTCATTTCAAAATTAAATTAACACAATATTAAAAAAAATAAAAATGGAACGCGTTACAAATTTTGCTGATGTAATACTCCCGCTTTCACTTCCGGGATACTACACTTATCGTGTTCCTTATGAAATGAATGATGTTGTTCAACCGGGCATGCGAGTAGTTGTTCAATTTGGCAAAAAGAAAATTTATACCGCCATTGTTCGAAAAGTACATAGCGAAACCCCCAAAGTAAATGATATAAAATATATTTTATCAATTCTTGAAAACGATGCATTGGTAACAGAAAAGCAAATGCAATTTTGGGAATGGATTTCATCGTACTACATGTGTACTCCCGGCGAAGTTATGAAAGCGGCTTTACCTTCAGCACTGAAATTGGAAAGTGAAACCAAAATAATTTTAAACCCGTCATTCGATGGAGATATTTCTTTGCTTACCGAAAAAGAATTATTGATAGCTGAAGCGCTAAGCAAACAAAAAGCTCTTACTATCACCGACGTTACAAAAATAGCTGACCAGAAAAAAATTATTCCTCTTATAAAAACTCTGATCGAGAAAAATGTTATCATTCCCGAAGAAGAACTGGTAAGCCGTTACAAGCCAAAAACCGAGACTTTCGTAAAAATCAGCGAAAGTTATCTTGATGATATAAAACTGAAGGACGTCTTCGATAAACTCGAAAAGAAAGCGCCAAAACAATTGGAAATACTGATGTATCTATACAGTAAAAGGTTAAAAGCAAACGATAAACCTTTACGTATTATCAGATCAGAAATGCTGAAAACACTGAATACATCATCTGCACAACTGAATGCATTAATCAAAAAAGGAATCTGCGAACAATACACTCATGAAATATCGCGACTGGAAGAAGCTGATGAATCCAACGGCTCAACGGTTATTTTGAATGAAGTCCAGGAAAATGCTTATAATGAGGTAATCGAAGGATTCACAAAAAAAGATATTGTTTTATTGCATGGCATTACGTCAAGCGGGAAAACCGAGATATATATTAAACTTATTGAAGAAGCCGTTAACAAAGGCAAACAGGTGTTGTATCTTCTTCCTGAAATTGCGCTCACAACACAAATCATTAATCGTTTACGAAAAGCTTTCGGGAAAAAAGTTGGAGTATATCACAGTAAATTCAACGAAAGTGAACGTGTTGAAATTTGGAATAAAGTGCTTTTGAATTCGTCGAATATAACAAATAATGAAGAAACATATCAAATCGTTCTTGGCGCAAGAAGCTCATCATTACTGCCATACAGCAATCTCGGGTTAGTAATAGTTGATGAAGAGCATGATACATCATACAAGCAATATGAACCAGCTCCACGTTATAACGCGCGCGATTCGGCAATTTACCTGGCAAAAATGCATGGGGCAAAAACAATACTTGGTTCAGCTACACCTTCTGTTGAAAGTTATTTTAATGCAATTCACAATAAATATCAGTTGGTTGAAATTAATAAACGCTTTGGTGATGTGATGCTTCCGGAAATATTTGTTGCCGATGTAAAAGAAGAAAGCAGGCGCAGAAGAATGAAATCGCACTTCACTCCTTTTCTGCTCGAGCATATTGAAGAAGCATTGAAGAATAAAGAACAGGTCATATTGTTTCAGAACCGGCGAGGATTTTCAATCCGTCTTGAATGCGACATCTGCCACTGGATGCCCGAATGCAAAAATTGTGATGTTACGCTCACTTATCATAAAAAATCCGACCAGCTTGTTTGTCATTATTGCGGATATACCGAAAACGTTCCCGACCATTGCCCTGCCTGCAACAACAATAAAGTTTTAATGAAAGGTTTTGGCACTGAAAAAATTGAAGAAGAGCTACCAATTTTTTTCCCCGGTGCAAAAGTTGTTCGTATGGATTTAGATACAACTCGCAGCAAATATAGTCATCAGCAAATCATCAACGATTTCGAAGATCGGAAAATTGATATTCTTGTGGGAACACAAATGGTAACCAAAGGTCTGGATTTTGAAAATGTAAGTGTAGTAGGAATAATGAACGCCGACAACATGATAAGTTTTCCCGACTTCCGTTCCTTTGAACGCAGCTATCAAATGATGGCGCAGGTTAGCGGACGTGCCGGAAGAAAAAATAAACGAGGAAAAGTAATTATTCAAACATACAATCCTTATCATTCTGTAATTCGTTATGTTGTTGAAAATAACTATACAGCCATGTACGAAAGCCAGATTACAGAACGCGCCACCTTTAAATATCCTCCCGTTTGTAAACTGATACAACTTACATTGAAGCATAAAGATGCCGAAAAGCTTAACAAATCGGCAAGTGCGTTTGCAAAGAATTTACGAAAAGTTTTTGGCAGCAGAATTCTTGGCCCGGAATATCCTTCGGTTTCAAAAATCAGGAATGAATATTTAAAAAATATCCTGATAAAAATTGAAAAAGATTATTCGATTTCACAAGCTAAATCAGCATTGCGAGCTCAAATTGAAAATTTCAAAAACGATAATGATTTCAAAGGAGTAAAAATTGTAATTGATGTTGACCCGATGTAACAAAAGCAATGGCTTAATTGTTAAACAGTTTAATTGTTCGAATATTCTACTGTTGCTTCAACGAAGTAAATGAACCAAATACCCAACCAACATCTCCTCCAACTTTTATTTTATACCAATAATCCGTTTTCCCTGAAACAGTAACCAGCTGCTTTCCTTTTTCAAGAATCTTGAAAGTCTCGCCATTTGAAACTCCTTTAATTATTGTTGAGCTTGCTCTTGGCGATTGACGGATGTTTATCATATTATCCGATACTATTGTCAGTTCGTTTGCATTCGAAGTTTTAGTTGTGGTAGTGGTATTTGTTGAAGTATTAGCATTGGAAGCCGACTTAGAAGATTTAGAAGGCGAAGTTTCCGTTGAAGAGATGGTGGTTTTTGAAGAAGTTGATTTCGTATTTTCAGCAGATGTTTGCTCTGAACTAACAGCAAAATTATCACTTCCGTTTTTTGTATATTTTGTTGAACCTTTTAATAGTTCATTACATCCAATGATTGAATATATAGGCCCTGTGCCATCTACAGAAGTTAATACCTGCCCATTAAGTTTATATGCATATTTCAACCCATTGCTTGACGTTATAGTGAACAACTCTCCCGCTTTTTCAATCTTCAGGGATGCGCTTTTTCCCACTTCATTCCATATTCCAATAATAGAATCATTATTTATTGAATCATCCTTTGATTTATTTTTGTCTCCATCACTGCCACCGCAGGAAGCCAACATTGCTGATAAAACAATGATTAAGGAATAAAATATATTTTTCATAATTATAAGTTTTAGAAAGTGTAAATATAAAAAAGAAAGTAAATAAAGTATTACAGGAAATGTATTTTTAACAAAAATTTATTTTTCTGCTTTAGGTAAAGTATCATTATGTACTATCAGAAAAATATCTTCGCTGTCGCGTTTCATCAGGTAACGTTCACGGGCAAATTTTTCAAGGCTTTCGGGATTGTTAAGCAATTCCAGTATTTCAACGCTATCTTTTTTTATTTCCTGCTTATAATATATTTTTTCTTCCTGAAGCTTGTGTAGCTTTTTGGCAAGGTCTATCTGGGACAGTAAATTACTTTTATCAAAAACAAGTATCCACACAAAAAATGCCGATGTAACTATTACATATTTGTTTTTTAATATGTGCAGTATCTTTTTAAACATAATAAAAGTATATGCGTAAAATTAATCAATAAGAATAAGTGTGAATATTAAATATAAATGTTTTGCTAACAGTTAGCTGTTAAAAATTATAGGAGATGTAAATATTAAAAAAATGAATTGGTATTATACTGAGCGTTTGAAGTTGTATTTATACCGACAGAAAAGAGTTTTGCAAAAATATTTTTTGTTTTCTGTACGGTATAACTCGTTCAAAACAGTTTTGCTTTTGCAAACCTGATAAGAACGAGTATATTTTTAGCTGTAATAGAAATATGCAACCCCTAACAGTTGAAGCATACATAACATTTCAGAAATAAACTAATTTCAGAAAAGTCCGTGAATATTAGCATTCACTTTATCGATAACACTTCCGAAGTCTTCAGCGTTTTCAGTAAAATTAATATTATCAACATCCACTATTAAAAGTTTCCCTGAATTATAAGTAGTAATCCATGCTTCATAACGTTCGTTAAGGCGTTTCAGGTAATCGAGACGAATAGAATTTTCATAATCTCTTCCGCGTTTCTGAATTTGTTTTACCAAAGTGGGAACACTTGCTCTTAGGTAAATCAACAAATCCGGCGATTGTAAAAATGAAGCCATCAGTTCGAAAAGAGAAGAATAATTTTCGAAATCGCGAGTGCTCATTAGCCCCATGGAATGAAGGTTTGGCGCAAAAATATAAGCATCTTCATATATCGTACGATCCTGTATTACATCTTTTCCGCTCTTACGAATATCAACAACCTGGCGAAAACGGCTATTCAGAAAATATATCTGCAAATTGAACGACCAGCGCTGCATGTCTTCATAAAAATTATTCAGATAAGGATTAGTATCTACGTCTTCATAATGAGCTTTCCATCCATAATGTTTTGATAAAAGACTGGTGAGCGTAGTTTTGCCCGAACCGATATTTCCTGCAATAGCTATATGCATAAATTAATTGTTTAAAAAATACCTGACTAAAGTAACAAATTTCCGAAAACAAGAAAGAATTAATTTTAAAATATTTTGTCAGAAACGAAATGTTAAGTGCCATATACTAATAATAGCAGGCAACATGAAGCTTACGTAAAATTTATACCGACAGAAAAGAGATTTGCAAAAATATTTTTTGTTTTCTGTACGGTATAACTCGTTCTAAACAGTTTTGCTTTTGCAAACCTGATAAGAACGAGTATAAATAATTTAATTTTTTACAGAATATATAGAAACGCCTAATGAATCATGAACAAAAATCTTATTATTGGAATAATCACAATCCAAAGCATTTTTTTCGGGAAGCGTGGATGACTTCTGAGCAAAGGTCTTGAAATTATATTCTATCAATTGCGATTCTGTAGCATAAACAAGATTATCATCTATTATCTGAAACGAAGAAAGATTTTTAAAATGAAGGGTTTTAGAATAGGTTCCGTATTTATCAAAAACAAGAATTCCTGTTTCCGGGTTGTTTAAATATACCATATTATTTATTTCAATCAAATAATTTGGTCTTATATCAACACCTGTAAGTTGTACAATATTTCCGCTATTATTTGTGCGTTGCAAATTCTTATCAAATCGTATCAGTTGAAAATCCTGCTGGTCGAAAACCCAAAATCCATTTTCGTAAGAACTGCATGTAAGCAACGGTTGCATCAGTTCAAGTTTATCAAGTTCAATAACATCGCCATTTTGACTTAATGTGTTATCTAGAAAAATAATTTTTCTGAAATCATGATAAAACAAAAGTATTTTCATAGGATCGGAAACATCAGCAAAAAAAATACTTCCATGAGATTTATCACTGAACGATTTCAATAACATTCCTTCGGGCGAATATTTTTTAAACTCGCAACCTTGAACTGTATAAACATTTCCCAGGTTATCGGTAGTCATAAAAAAATAATTCCCCGGAATTGTTGTAAGCAGCACAAAATCGGATATTCTGAAAGAAACAAATATCATCAAAAAAAATATAATTAAAATTTTTCTCATGCTATCATTGATAAAATTTCTTCAATATATTTTCTGTCGTTTGATAATCGAGGAACTTTATGTTGTCCGCCAAGTTTGCCTTTCGATTTTAGCCAATTGTAAAATGTACCCTGCGGAATCTCTCTTACAACCGGGCTTCGTAAAATTAAATTTTGATATCGCTTGGCTTCATAATCAGAATTCAATGATTTCAAAGCATTATCAAGTATTTCCGAAAAGTACCTGATGTCTTTAGGCGGAATTTCAAATTCAATCAGCCATTCGTGTGCTGCACTTTCATTTTTCTGAAAATAAACCGGACCGGCAGTATAATCTTTAATCAATGCATTCGATTTTTCGCATGCAATTGTCATTGCCTTTTCAGCATTATCTATTATCAGTTCTTCGCCAAAAGCATTTATGAAATTTTTTGTTCTTCCTGTAATCTTTATACGATGCGGGCTCAGCGAAGTGAATGTAACTGTATCGCCAATTTTATAACGCCATAAACCGGCATTGGTAGTAATTACAAGCGCATAGTTTTTATTAAGTTCGACCTCGTCAAGCGAAAGGGTATGTGGATTATCAGAATCAAAATCTTCTGAAGGAATGAATTCATAATATATACCATAATCGAGCATCAGCAACATATCATCGGCACGATTACGGTCCTGAATACCAAAAAAGCCTTCCGATGCATTATATGTTTCGAGATAATTCATTTTTGAAGAAGGAATGAGCATTTTAAATTGTTCCTTATATGGAGTAAAGCTTACCCCTCCATGCATGAATAATTCAAGGTTTGGCCATACTTCAAGAATATTGCTCTTACCTGTTTTTTCTAAAATACGTTTCAACAGAACAAGTGTCCATGAAGGAACTCCGGCAATATTGGTAACATCTTCAAGCATGGTAACCTCAGTCATTTTATTAATTTTCGATTCCCATTCATTCATCAATGCAATAGATAAATTAGGTGTACGCCTGAATTCAGCCCACCACGGCAGGTTCTGGATAATTATTGCAGAAACATCACCATAATACGTTTCACTATCATACTCTGAAATCTGGTGACTTCCGCCCATCGACAATGCTTTTCCATCAAATAATAAAGTGTCAGGATTATTATTGCAATATATGGAAAGCATATCTTTTCCGCCGTTGTAATGGCATTCCTCAAGTGATTCAGCGCTTACCGGGATAAATTTACTTTTATCGCATGTTGTTCCCGATGATTTTGCAAACCACTTTATATCGGTAGGCCAGAAAATATTTTGCTTGCCGCGCCTTAAACGCATTATATCTTCATGAATGATTTCATAATCAATAACAGGTAAACGCTGCCTAAATTGATCAGCATTACTGATACCTGAAAAATCATATTTTTTACCATACTCTGTATCGGAAGCGCTCATAAGCAGTTTTCTTAACCATTCTGCCTGCACATCATAAGGGTACTTCTGGAATAACTCAATTTGATGTATCCTTTTCTTTATCAGCCACGACATTACTGAATTTATCAGCGCCATATAAGACTTTAATTTTTATTTTTTAGTTTGGTTGATTCACAAAAATACCAAAAAATATTTGCTTTCAAAATTTCCGATATACAGATTTATTTATCTTTGAACGATAAGAAATTTTTCTATGATTTGTTTTCCCAATTGTAAAATAAATATCGGACTCAATATTATTGAAAAGCGCAGCGATGGGTTTCATAATATTGAAACCATCTTCTATCCTACAGGATTATGCGATGCTCTTGAAATAATTGAAAGTAAAAAAGTTTCAATTAATATTTCAGGAATTAATATTGACGGAAACACTGATGATAATTTATGTTTAAAAGCATATAAACTTATTGCGAATGATTTTCCAATTCCGCCTGTAAATATTTTCCTGCATAAAGCAATCCCAACAGGAGCCGGACTTGGCGGCGGTTCGTCAGATGCAGCATACATGCTTTTCCTTTTGAATAAAATGTTTTCACTAAATATTTCGGAAGAAAAATTAATCAGTTATGCATCACAACTTGGAAGTGATTGCGCTTTTTTTATAAAGAACACTCCTGTATTTGCTTCGGGAAAAGGTGAGATAATGGAACCAATTTCTTTAAGTTTAAAAAATTATTATTTAGTAATCGTCAAGCCCGAAATACATATCCCAACAGCAAAAGCCTATTCATTAATAAAACCAAAACCATCTGAATATTCTTTAAAAAATATTTTAGAAAAAAATATTCATGAATGGAAAAATATTTTAGTGAACGATTTTGAAATGCCTATTGCAAAAGAGTTTGCGAAAATTCTTGAAATAAAAAACCAACTTTACAATTGCGGAGCAGTTTATGCATCGATGACTGGCAGTGGTTCGGCAGTATTTGGAATTTTTGAAAATGAAGTTGAC
This sequence comes from Bacteroidales bacterium, assembly GCA_035353855.1. Classification (NCBI taxonomy): domain Bacteria; kingdom Pseudomonadati; phylum Bacteroidota; class Bacteroidia; order Bacteroidales; species Bacteroidales bacterium. Next base: position 83,829 of record DAOQAK010000007.1, read on the forward strand.
ACAAAAGATATTTTCAAAAATTATTTCGTTTGGCAGGAAAAATTAAAGTAATTTTTTTAAGTTGCCCTGAAAGTGTAAAATATATTATAACAATAGTTCGTTAATTTTTTTATACGTTTTAACAAGCAATTTTACCAAGCCA